>NZ_MUZW01000031.1:0-66532 GCF_003266085.1 Methanosphaera sp. DEW79
TAAAAGACAGTAGTTTTAATAATAACTCTGCTAAAGGTTCTGGTGGTGTAATATATTACTTCTCTAAAGGTCAAGTTGTAGTAGATCATTGTAATTTCACAAGTAATCATGCAAGTAATGGTGGAGTATTTGCAAGGAGTGGATATCCTCCAATGCTCAATGCTTCATACTGTAATTTCATAAATAACAGTGCAAATTCAAACAGTGTATTATATACCTACTGGTTATATGACACAGCACCACACTACATAACAAACTCCTTATTTATAAACAACACAAAACAAACAATAGGTATTTCAGGTAATAGTAATGCTATTATAGTATTAGATAATAATTACTTTAATGGAGAACTAACACCAAGTAATGTTTATAATACAGTATCTTGTTTAACAGTTAATAATAATATTGGAGTAGTTGCAAATCATAAATCCCAAGGCACTGTATTTACACAGGCTGATAAAAAATTAACATTAAATACTATTGCTCTTGGAAAATATAGTGATAATAAAGTAACAAGTATTGGATGTAGTGGATATTCTATTCCAATTACAACTGATGCTTCATACATCAATACCACAGGTATGGTATTAAATAGTAGTAATGATTATACAGCAACAATTGATTTAACTAAATTACCTGAAAACTTTGATGACTTCTCAATCTATGCAGATGGAGTTAAAGTAGCAACAGTCACATATAAAAAGACTGATATTCAATTAAGTCCAATAACTGCAAAAACAGGTAGTACAATAGTAATTAATGCTACATTTACAGAAAATGGTAAACTTCTTGAAAAAGGAAAAGTAGCATTTAAAATCAATGGAAAAACAATAGGATATGATAATGTATCCTTTGGAAAAGCATCCCTTACATATAAACTACCTGACTATGCAGCTAAAAAATACAATATTACAGTAGTTTATGGTGAAAATAATAAATATGTATCAGCAAAACAAAATACAACACTCACATTACAAAAATTAAATACAAAAACAACATTCACAACAAAAACTATTAATGATACATTAAGAATCAATGTAAAAACCATTGATGAACATAATAAAACAGTAAACACTGGTAAAATAGCAGTAAAACTCAATGGAAAAACAATAGGCCTTTATAATAATACTGATAGTGTAGATTATAAAATTCCACAATCATGGACAAATAAAAATGTAACAGTACTTGTAATATATGGTGAAAATTCAGTATATAATACAAGCAGACACCAAGAAAAAATAACAATAAAACAAAACAATCTTAAAAACAAACAAAGCTCAATGAAAAAATATGATATTATAGTTAACTACTATGTATCATCTACAGGCTCTGATAGTAATAATGGAACACAAGAAAGTCCATTTAAAACAATTGCATATGCAATAAGTAAAACAACAAATGATAAAATTTATAACATCTACCTAACTGGTACATTTAAAGGAGTAGGTAATACTAATCTTACAGTACCAGGAGATTATAAAATAAATTTCATTGGACAAAATGCAACAATTGATGGAGAAGCAAACTACACAATAAAAGAAACACTTGATACTGGTGAATACTATTGGGGATCAAGTACCATATGGTATCCATACCTTAATGCTAGTGGTAATTGGGCTATGAATATTACAAAAGGAAATGGTCATATAACAATAAGTAATCTTACAATACAAAATTGTTGGAGTGCTGGTGGAAGTGACATATCCTTATATAAAACAGCAACAATTGATAACTATGGAAACTTAGAAGTAGATAATGTAAACTTCATTAAAAACTGTGCCGGAGTAGGAGCAGGAATAAGAAATAATGCTAATGCAACAGTTATAGTAAGAAATTCCATGTTTGATGGAAATAGAAAATCAAGTAGTACAGGTAACTATGGAGCAGGATTATATAATAATGGTACAGCAACAATAATAAACAGTACCTTCCAAAACAACCTTGCACGTTGGGGAACTGTAACATCAGACAAAAACTTAACAATAATAAACTCTACAATAAGAGATAATATAGGATATGATGGTGGAAGTACATATAAAACAGGAAGTGGAATAACAATAAACACAGGTTCAACAAACTTCTATGCTATAGGTTCTATTGGTGGCATTAGTACAGTTATTGATGGATGTACATTTATTAATAACGATCAATTAGATGTATCTGCTGATATGGGAAACTTAAACCTTACAAACAACCTATTTAATAGAAGTACTGGTGTAGTTGTACCATCTTCAAGTGCTGGAGAAAATCTTAAAGTTAAATATTATATTTCAAACAACACATTCATATCACCAATAGGCTCATCATTATATAACAGTCTATCAAGTACTGATAATGTAACATTAGCACTAAGATTATCAGGTCAATATAACTACACTATTACAAACAACAAAGTTGTAGATCTTAGAGGTACTAATTCTAAAGCAATAGAATTAAGTGCTAATCATGCAGTAATTAAAAACAACACTGTAGATAGAAAAATCTCAATAAATGGTGATTATAACACAATAACTGATAACAATGTAACAAGTACCCTTGATTTATATGCAGTAGATTTAATTGCAGGTTACAGTAGTCTTGGTTATAATACAGTAGTAAACAACTACCTTGTAACAGGTGGATTTAAAGGAAATGCTGCAGTAAATTATACACAGAGAACAAATATTGTGGAAAATAACACACCTGAAACTTTAAGTATAGAAGTAGATGATACAAACTTCAATAACTTCTTTGATAGTGAAGGTAACTTATTACCAAGCTTTAAAAATGTAGAACAAGTACAAATAATTGGAACATTAACAAATAAAAACATTAAAGTTAACAAGGAAATATCAATTTTCCAAACTAATAAAAAATTAACATCATACAACATAACAATAACAACAACAGAAAATGGTAGAGTTGATGTAAACTCATTAATAATAGTAAATAACAATAAAAAACCAGTGATAATACTAAATTCACTTAATAATAAAATAGAAAAAACAAATCTAAAAACAGATAATACTTACACCATAACAACAACAAAAACAAACAACACAATTATAAACAATGAATTAGTAGCAGATATACTTGTAGGAGATGAAAGTGTAGATGCACCAGCAGACAATACACTAACTGGAAACACTCCAACATACATAAACTACCTATTATCCAATAAAACATATGATAAATACTTTGATGAAAATGGAATAATAAAAAACATATCTACACAAAAAGACATACACTTTGTAGTAGATGGAACAATAGCAAATAAAAATTTCATACTAAACAACAATAGAACAATAACAATAACCAACTACAACAATGCATTACTTATTAATTCAACAATAACAACACTAGGAACAACAAATCTTAACATGTCCAATATTGCAATTATAAACAAAGATAAAGTTGCAATAGAATTAAATACACCAGCAAACACTATAAACTACAACAACATAACAACAAATACCAATGCAGTAAATATAATAAATTCAACAAAACTAGAATTTAACTACAACAACATAGTAGTAAATAGTACAAACAATGTATCAGCAATTACTATTAAAGATTCAAATAGTACTAAAAATAACATAAAATACAATAACATTGAAACATATGGACCTGCAACAGATGTAGACTGGACTACAGGACGTGTTGGAACAACATCAATAGAAATATTAAATACAACTGGAATGTATTTAATGTACAACAACATAACAACCACATACAACAGTATAAATGGAAAATATGATACTATATACTCAATAAACATGATAAATCCTGAAATTTCAAGTACACCAAATACTCTAATAAACAACCACATATACACATATGGTAATAGTTATGCTTATGGAGTAAACTATATAAATCAAACATCATACCTATCAGGAGGTGCTATTACAACAGAAGCTAAAGTACAGGCAACAGGAGCACAAATTACAACATCTAAAAGATATTATAGAAATGAATATAATATATATGGAGTTGGTGCTATTGACTTTATATCCTCAAGTCCAGTAGCATATGGAGTAATACTCTCTGCATGTGATGATTTCTATGTAGATCATAATGATTTCATATTAAATGGAAATAAATCTGTAGGTATAAGTATATATGGTACAAATAATACTATATTAGGAAATAACAACTTCCAATTAAGTGGAAATTCAACAAAAGCAATAGAAGTAATAAAATCAAATGAAATCATAATTAAATCAAACACCATAACAGTATTTACAAATAATCCTAACTATCCAATAGAATTATTAAATACAACAAAAACAGAAATAATAAAAAATACAATAATCACACTAACACAATACACAGTACTTGTTGATAAAGACTCAACATTAAACAGTATAACAGACAACATACTCTATGCTGGAGAAACAGTTGCAGATGAAACAGTATTAACACTTAACTCAAACAACAGAGTAAGAAATAATACTCCAACACCAATAACTAACTTCTACTTAAATGATAACACATATGATAAATTCTTCTATGCAAATGGAACACTACGCCCAGAAGTACCAACTGGATTAACAATACAATTAACAGGAAGTTTAATTAATAAAGTACTAAACATAACAAGACCAATAACCATAATAGCAGATAAAACAAGTTATATTAACACAACAATAATCATATCCTCAGATAATGTAACAATAAAAGGAGCACAATTTACTGAAGAAAACACCAAACTAATAGTAAATGGTAATAATAATACTGTTGAAATAATAAGTTTCAATGCTGATAATACACAAAGTAGAAACTTAAACCTCGTTACAATAAATGGAGAAAACAATAATATTACAATAAAAAGCATGGACGTTGGTAGTAATAGAGACTTAAATTCAAATATTACCTTTATTGTAATAAATGGTAATAACAACACAGTAGATGTAGATTATCTCATGTTAGCATACATGAACAATGTAATTGGAATTCTTTTAAATAATGCAGTTTATAATGATGTAAATCTTGGATATATGTATGCTAGTAACTCTAATGTATCAGAAAATATTGTACTTAGAAATTCAAACTACAACAACATATATACAAGACAATCAGATTGTGGAAAGGTGGAAAAATATATTCCTCTAACACTTGATAATTCCTCATACAACAATGTATCAGGAGGGTTTAGTCAACAAGGAAATCCAATTAATACAACAGCATTGATTATTAAAAATAATTCAAATAACAATAAAATCAATGGATTAAGAATATCATTCCGGAATGGTATATTAGATACTCCTATAATCATAGAAAACTCCCATAATAACACAATAGTAAACTCTCAATTCACATTTGAAAACTATGAAGGATATGTAATTGAAATACGTGAAGGTATGGGAAACCTTATAGAATACAATGTTCTTAAAAGTCTAACACTTGATGGAAATTGGGCAGTAATACAAGAGAATAAAAATGATACAGTAAATAATATTGTACAATACAACAGTGCAACAACAGGTAAACAAGTAAAAATAGATCTAACAACACCAACAACTATTCCTATAGATACACCACAAATAACAATAACTGCAAATGTAACAGTAAAAAATGGTACAAATTGGAATTCACCATATGTTCCAGTAGAACAAGGAACACTTAGTATATACATAAATGGAGTAGAATACACCTACACCATGAATGGTAGTATTATAAGTATGAATTATACCCTAACAGGCAATGAAAATGGTCAATTATTCATAGAAGCAGTGTATAAAGATCAAAAAAGAGAAAACAGGTATACAATAGTAAATAAAACCATCACACTAACAAAATACACTCCAACAATAATTGTTGGAACCAACACAAACAACTCTACAACAATACTAACAGCAATAATCCTTGATAACAATAAAAATATCATATACAATGGACGTGTAGCATTTAAAATCAATGGAAAAACAGTAGGACACTCAGAAATTAAAAATGGATTAGCATTACTTGTACTTGATACACGTAACTACAATGTAGGAAACTATACAGTAACATGTGTATATGGTGGAAACAACCATTATACAGAAGCAACAGGTGAGAGTATATTAACAATTAACTCTCTTAACATAAAACAAGTAATAATACCAGTAACTACAAAAACTGGAAGTACAATTACACTCACATCATACCTTACAAGTGATGATAAAACACTAGTAACAAATGGACGTGTAGTATTCAAACTTAATGGTAAAACACTAAAAGATGAATTTGGAAACATACTCTATGGCTCAGTAACAAATGGTATGGCAAGTATTACATACTCATTACCAAATACAATGGCTGCAAAAGAGTATATTCTAACAGCAGTAGCTGCAGGACACAACTATGATAGAATAGAAACAAACACAACATTCACAGTAGAAAAACAAAATACACAAGTAATACTTAATCCACAACATGTAAAACGTAGCAACAAAACACAAATCACTGCACAAATAATTGATGAAACAGGAAACTTTGTAACAGGAACAACAAAAGTAGCAATAAAACTCAATAATAAAACAATAGCACATACAACAGCAAGTAATGGTATACTAAATACAACACTTGACTTATCAATATACAAACAATCATACTTTGACTTAACAATAGTAGCTGGAGAAAATAACTTATACAACAGTAGTAAATCAACAAATGCACTGATTATCGAATAAATATGTATCATATGTTATCACAAGGAAACATAAGAAGGAAGGATGTGGTTTAACACACACCNATAATATGAATACAATAACAATATTATGGTTAATTACTAACTTTTGATATAAGATTTTTTTGAATGTAAAACAGTAGATTGTTTAATGGTTAAAAAAACTCTCATAAATAGAATATAAGTAATAAGTTCTGATTTTAGGTAATTAATTATAAATCTCTAAAAAAATAAAAATAAGGGAATCTTTTTTTTAATCTTCACGTAGATTATACAGTGAAGATATACTTCTTGCTAGGAATATTTGATAGTAAGCTGTTATTATTGATGTTAATATGTATGTTAATCCTATAAATGTTAATGTAAATATATTGGAATTCCAGAATAATCCCATGATTTGTCCTGAAACAATTCCTACACCCATTGATACTATGAGTATTATGAATGTTGTTAATGTAGTTATTCCTGTGAAGATAATTAATATATCAATATATAATTCAAGATATGTTTTAACACCTATTGATTTAATTATATTGATTATTTCCATTATATTCAAGGTTTTAATTACATCACCATTATTATAAACCATGTGTGGTGTAGATATTAAGAATAGGAAAAATATTACAAGCCATAATAGAATTGTAAATAATATGAATAAGTAGAATGATATTCCTAAGGCTCCTACAAGTATTCCAATAATTAATACTAAAACACATGGTATAATATAGAATAATTTTGTAAGAATTACTCTAAAACCATTTGATAATAGATTTGTATAGTTATTAAATTCTGGTAATGGTTCTATAAAGTTTATTACACCTTTTAGGGACTGTTGTTGTATTCTATAATAATATCCTTCTGCTATAAGTAAAGGTATTATTAGAAATCCAAATATGTATAATATGGATAATTGTAATAATTTTTTAGTGTCTTGTTGTGAATAATCAACAGCATCCTTAAGTATTTCAAAGATCATTTATTTCCTCTTCTTCATCTAATAAGAAAACATCTTCTATTTTTTCTTGTTTTAAAATTTTCGTTATTTGGTATGCTAAAATTAATGATGGATTGTATCTTCCATGTTCAAGGGCACTGATTGTTTGTCTTGCAACATTAACTTTTTTAGCAAGGTCTTGTTGACTAATTCCCATCTCTTGACGTAAATATCGAACTTTAGTTTTCATATAATAAAAACAACACCTTTTATACCTATTACATTCTTATTTGTATCTTCTATTATTTACTATTTAAGAATATAATCTAGAGAGTAATATCTGTTTTTGTAAAGTATAACCAAGATAATATGAATCCAATTATAGATATGAGTATTATTACTGTAAATGGTATTAGTGGACTTTGATTATATATTAGGCTATTTATATATGGTTGATATGTTGATAGTAAATATACTGCTGTTCCTGGATTATATACTGATAATTTATCACCTATTGACATTACATTTGCAAGTACCATTGCCACTCCACATATAATACTTGGAATTATATTTTTAAGTAGCATTGTTATAAAGATAAATGGAGTTATTAATAAAAATAACAATACATCAGCAATATATAATTCCTTTAAGAAAATCATTAAGGATTGTGTTGTTAATTGTGTTGCACCTCCAATGTATCCTACAAATATTGTACTTAAATAAAATATAAGTGTTAATATTGACATCCATATGAATATCACTACTAGTTTTGATATTATAAATTTAGTTCGTGATAATGGTGTAGTTATCACAGTTTTAAGGGTATGTTCTGTGTATTCTCTATTGAATATGTATGTAGCAAGTAGTATGTATAATAGAAAACCAAATAATAGTGTTACATATTCTAATGATTGTTCAAATAATAGGCTGTAGGTAAATGTTGATTCTATTTTAATCATCATAACAAGTAGTAGTATTGCTGGTACTAAACTTCCAAGTAGTGTTATTGTAAACATTCTGGAACGTTTAAGTTTTAGAAATTCACCTTCTATTAATTCAAACATTCTATTTCATCTCCTATTACTTTTAAATAGTATTCATCTAGGGTATCTTGTTGTATTTTAATTTGATATACATCTATGTTATTTTTTACAAATAACTTATTAATTTGACTGATTTTATCGAAGTCTTTCCTTATTATTATCTGATTCTTATTAATTTCTGGTATTATTTTAAATGCTTTTTTAAGTATATATGATGCTTTATAGGTATCTGATACTTCAATTTGAATGTATTTTTTAGTTTTTTCCCTGAATGTATTCATACTTATTTGTTCTAATAGTTGTCCATGGTGTATTATACCAATTGTATCTACTAGTTGTTCTATTTCTGAGAGTATGTGGGATGATATTATGATTGTTGTATTGTTTTTTGTGGCTAATTTCTTTAAATATTGTCTAATTTCCTGTATACCTAGTGGATCTAGACCATTTATTGGTTCATCTAATATGAGTATGTCTGGATTGTTCATGATTGTTAGTGCTATTGCTAGTCTTTGTTTCATTCCAAGAGAGTATGCTTTAACTAATTTTTTATTATTAGTAAGTCCCATTGTATTTAGTGCATGTTCTACTTTTTCTTTGTTGTAGTTTCCTTGTATTTTAGAGAAGTATTTTAGATTTTCAAATCCTGTTAGATTTTCATAAAATCCAGGTGTTTCTATTATAACTCCTATTTTTTTGTATATGTCTATGTTTTCTTGGGGATTTTTTCCAAATATTCTTATTTGGCCTGATGTTTTTTCACTTAGATTTGTTAAAAGACACATTGTTGTTGTTTTTCCTGCACCATTTTGTCCTAGTAGGCCATATATTTCACCTTCTTTTATTTTTAGATTTAGATTATTAACTACTGTGTCATTTTTATATTTCTTTGTTAGATTTTGTGTTTGAATTATGTATTCCATTTTTTTCCTCCATTATTGTCAACTATAAAATATATTTATTGTTAGAAATACATTCCAAATGTTAAATATATATTCCATATGTTAAAATTATATTCCATAGTATTTATAAGTATGGTATGAAAAAATAAAATAAAAAAAAGAAATAAAAACCCTTAAATAATAAATAAATGGATATAATGGCTTTCTTTTAAATAATCCCCAATATTTAAAAAAGTTATGTGTAAAATCTCAAAAAACAATTGAAGAAAACTTATTAATAACTAAATATAAACATCATATTTAATTAAAAATTATAATGATGAAAATATGTATGAAAAAATAAGAGATTCACTCTATGAAATAAAAACAGAACGTCCAAGCTGTACAAGCTATCTTATATTAGATGAACAGAAAAATATTCTAATAGACCCAGGACTATATCAAAAATTTGATATGTTAAAAGAAAATATTGAAGAAATTGGAATAAAAATAGAGGATATAGATATAGTTTTAAATACTCATGAACATTATGATTACTTTGGAGCAAATAAATATTTCCAAAATACTGCAATAATAATGGCATATAAACTAGCATCTACTAAAATAATCAATGCAGATAATGAAATAATAAATTGTAGATGTAATAATGAAAATCCTGATGGATTTCAGATACATGTAGGACTTGAAAATAATAATGTTATAGAAGTAGGTAACTGGACACTAAAAGTATTATACACACCAGGACACACATCAGGTTCAGTATGCTACTATGAAGAAGAAAAAAGAATACTATTTACTGGAGACACAGTATATGCCAAGGGAACAATATCTGACTTAAGCTACTCTGGAAACTATGGATCATACATTAAAAGTCTAAATACACTAAACTCTCTAAAAGTAGATACAATGCTACCAGGTCATGGAGCAATATCAACAGATGTGGAAGAAGATCTAAATAAGGCAATATTAAATGCAACAAGAAGATATGAAGGTATGACACAATAAAAAAAAGTGGAGTAGAATAAAACTATATTCTACTTTAAATCCCTATTTCAGGGCAATATCCATAACAGTAAATTTCTTACTATTTTTAGAATGTTGGTTTTCAAGTCCAACATTTAAAGTAAAATTATAATCCTTTTCAACAACATCATTTAATTCATCAAATGCAAGATTTAAATTCTCATTCATTAAATTATCAATCTTATCAAGAATCATTTTATAAGCCTCACAATAAGGATCAACACATTCTACCCTATTATCAGTAATTGTAAGAGCATTATATGGACATCCACCACGACAATAATCCATATGTTTACAATCCTTACAATTCTCATCAACAAAATCCTTATAATCAATAAGTAATAATTCAGCCTTACTACTCATTAAATCATCATATGATGGCTTATCACTAACATGTCCAATAACATATTCTGGCATATCAACAAATCTATAACACGGATAAATACTACCATCAGGGCCAATAGCAAAAGTACTACCCATACAATCAACATAAGTACATACAAAACCTTTACGCATAAACACAGCCTTACATAGATGATCAATATTTTTTAATTCTATAACATCAGCTAAGTTGAGATATTCATCAAGAAGATATAGTAATAATTCACCATAATCCTCAACATCAAGGGCAAAATTATCACTTTTATGACTTTTAATAGAAGGAAGTGCAGGATGAATCTTCATATTCAATCCATTTTCCTTAAAGAAATTAAAAATTTCCTCCTTATGTTTAATAGAATAATTAGTAAAAGTACTAATAAAACTCACATCTAAGCCATGTTTTTTTGCAATCTCATAACCCTTCATTGTTTTTTCATAATATCCAACACCACGTTGAATATCATTAAGTTCTTGAGGTCCATCAAGACTACTGCCTATTGGAATTTCATACTTTTTGAATAAAGAAGCTAACTTATCATCCATTTTCCATAGATTTGTTTGAATTGCAAAGGCAGGATATAAATCACTAAGCTCTTTACTTATTTTATCTAATGAATATTCAAAGAACTCATAACCTGCAAGTAAAGGTTCTCCTCCATGGAATGTGAAAGTAACAGGTTCTTTCTTAAAAGTCTTTAGCCACTCAACAATATCATCCATTGTCTTAGTAGACATACAAAGAGATGTTGTCTCTGAACTCCAACAATAACTACAATTTGCTGGACATCCCATTGTTGGTATTATCATTACATGCACTTATATCACCTAATTAATCTTCAAGATAGTAGTATTCACCTTGTTCTTTTTGTTGTCTGTCAAGATAACTATCTGTTTTATTTACTCTTGGTCTGTTTGTTTCCTTATCACGTCTAAATGAAATATCAACATCAGATAAGAATTTATTCATAGCATCTCTTAGGTGAATTGGTGCTGTTGAATGACCAGATACTCCAGATTCACCATAAAATACCATTGCTTTATCAGATATATAATCAATAAAGATAATATCATGGTCAATAATAATAGCTGATGTATCATCCCTTGTTATTAAGTGTTTTATTGCTTTAGCAACTTTTAGTCTTTGTTCAACATCAAGGAATGCTGTAGGTTCATCAAGAAGATAAACATCTGCATCTTGTGATAGAGTTACAGCTGTAGCTAATCTTTGTAATTCTCCACCAGATAATTTACTTACTTGTTTATCAAGAATCTTATCTAAATCAAAAGGTTTTGAAATATCTGTTTTAAATACATTTGTTCCATAACCCTTTGCATGCATAAATAAGAAATCTTGTACAGAACCTTCAAAGTCAGATAAGATATACTGTGGTTTATATGCAATTTCAATTTCTTCTTCAACTTCACCACTATCAGGTTTTACAACTCCAGCTAATATTTTAGCGTATGTTGTTTTACCAATACCATTTGGTCCAAATGCTGTTATTACTTGACTTTGATTAACTTCACCAGCATCAACTTTAAGTTCGAAGTTATCATATTTCTTATGGAAGTCAGTGTATGTTGTTATTGTATCTGAGTCTATTAAATCACTTGGTGGTCTTATTTCAAATTCAATTGGTTGTTTTCTTATTCTTATATTTTCTTCTTTTAAAAATCCATTAATATATGCATTGATACCAACTCTTACACCACGAAGTTTAGATACAACACCATATCCTCCTTCTTCACCATACATCACATGAACATAATCACTCATAGCATCCAATGTTGCAAGGTCGTGTTCAATAACAAGTACGTTACGATTTTCTTTTGTTAAATCCCTAATTACTTCTACTGTATTTAGTCTTTGTTTAACATCAAGCCATGATGTTGGTTCATCTATATAATAGAAGTTTGCATCTTTAAGAACTGAAGCTGCTATTGCAATTCTTTGAAGTTCCCCACCAGATAAATTTCCTAGTCTACGATCTAATGTATTTTTTAGTTCAAGTTTTTCAACAACTTCATCTAATTTATTTCTCTCATCCACACCTTCAAGAAGTTGAGATACCTTTCCTTTAACTACTTTTGGTAGTTGATCCACCATTTGTGGTTTATATGCTATTTTTATCTCATTATTACTTAGTTTTTTAAAGTAATTTTGTAATTGTGACCCTTTAAAGTATTCAATCACATTATCCCAAGAACCTTCTTCATTGTAATTACCAAAGTTTGGTATGATTTGACCTGATAATATATTTAGTATTGTTGATTTTCCAATACCATTTGGTCCAAGTAAACCTACAACAGAACCATCTTCTATTGTTGGCATACCAAATAATTCAAAACTATTTGGTCCATATCTATGAATTGGCTTATCATCTAATACTTCGGGTAGGTTAATGATATTTATTGCATTGAATACACACCTATTTACACATATTCCACAACCAGAACATAGTTCTTCTGATATCTCTGGTTTTTTATCATCTTCACTTATTATTATTGTATCTTCTTCCATTCTTACTCCAGGACAATACTCAATACATGCATAGTTACATTTCTTTGGTTGACATTTATCCTTTTCTAAAATAGCAATTCTAGACAAAAACAACTCCCCTTTTTAATATTATAAAAAAAATAATTTATTTAAATAAAAATCTCTTTAATTTTCTATAAATATGAAAAATAATCACTATTATCAATGATTTATCAATAATATTTATATCTATAAAGATATATATTTATTTAGAATTATTATGTCACTGAAAATAAGGGTAATATCCAGTAACTTAAAATGTTTATTATTAGGGGGAGATTTATTTCCATTACTTTTATTTTGATTTATGTATAACATATAGTAAATGTGTGATTATTTTGGACAAAAATACGGTATTATCATATCTTCTTATCAATACATCACCTAGATGATTCTGAAAAAGAATTTTTATACAATCATCAATGATTGATAATATGTCATGGCTTAAAGAGATTGGTTAGAGGAATGTTGATGTATTTTATAAATTTTATTGTTATTTTGTAATTTATGGATAAAAATTATTGAAACTTGTTTTTTATATTATTTTTTAGAAAAAATAGTTTAAATCTATTTATTTTAGTTCATATTCTTAATTTAGATTTTATTAATACTTAAAATATAAATTTAATCATGTTCATGTTTAAAACATATATTTTACTTTGTAATATTTTAAAACTATAATATGTTTCTTGATTTTTCTATGATTTCATTAAAGAATCCACAATTAAATTTGAATTTTTTTTATTGTAAATTTGATATTATTTTTTATTTCCACCTATTTTTGATATAATGGATAGGTGGTTTGATTTTTTTTTATCTTGAATATATTCTAGGGTTTTCTACAATATACTAAAGATTTAAACTATTATTCATAAAAATAATGGATTATGTTCATTTTATTTTTATTTTCTTAAGGGCTTATTTTACTTATAATTAAAGCTTTAGGTCTATTTTCATTCCTGGTTTAAGTAATAATTAGTAGGTCTTATATAAAGTATTTTTCAAACGCTTAACATGATTTTAAAAAGTAACAAAGAACTAATATATTCTAAAAAAAACACATAATATTTAGTTTTAAAAGATATATCTTTGTATTAATTCCTATATTTGGTATTGAAAACTTAATAATTATATACAACTAAAAACAATACATATAAATACTATAAAAATATATTTTTGTATAGGAGTGATATTATGGAGACTTTACCTATTGCACCAATTGGTAGAATTCTATCAAATGCAGGTGCACCTAGAGCAACAAAAGATGCAAAAGTAGAATTATCCCAACAATTAACAGAATTAGGGGAAATTATAGCTGACGAAGCTGTAGCTATTGCAAAGCATTCTGGTAGAAAAACAGTGAAAGCATCTGATGTTGAACTAGCGGTAAAACTCAAATTTTAAAATTCTAAAAAAAATTAAATCAACCATAAAAATTCAAAAATATTTTTTTTTATAATGAGGCAAATAACACAACATCTAAAAATATATGTTTTTTAAACCTCAATTTATTTTTTATTTAATAATATTTACTTATAATCAAAAAAGGAAAAAAGAGGATTGTATTAATAATATATTCCTATTATATTTTATTTTTATAATAATTTTTTCATGTTTGAATAATATTTTGTTTATATTTTTTTTAAAAGTAATACTTTTTAATGGAAAAGTATTTATCTTTGTATGTATATATAATTATAACATAGAAGTAATACTATTTTTATAATTAGTATTAATTCTATATAAATATACTAAACAGAACTCTCAAATGGAATAAGAATCAAAAAGAAATAAATTAGTATAAAAACTATGAAAGAAGATTATCTAATTTGGAGAATAAAAAAACTAGCTCCCTTTAAAAATATACTCCTATAAAGAATTTAATCTTTCACATCACCTATCCTCCCCTCTTTATTTTTCCTTTTTTATAATAATTCATAATTTATAACTACTACTTTTATATTAAAAAATATAATTTCAATTAGAAACATATGTATAATATAATAAAAAAGAAAAATGTCTTTTGACATTTTAATAATTTTTTAGGAGTTTATCTTAATGATAAATAGTTTTAAAAAAGTTATTAAAGATAATAAAATAGAATTATTCTACATTACATTTCTAATAATTTCTCTACTAGTTATTAGTATTCCTAGATTATTTACACAATACTCTATAGGAATTGGTAATTGGGATACGTATCTTTATTTAGAAAATGCTCGTAGTTTTGCTAGTATGGGATGGGGTGATGTTGCTAGTATTTCACCTGTTGTTCCATATATATTATCATTATTCTTTAGAATAATAAATAGTACACCTCAAGAGGCAATATTTAATCTAAGTGTATTGATGTACATAGTAGGAACTGTTAGTTTATATTTAATATTTAGATTCAAGTTTAATCATATGATAAGTTATGTTGGAAGTATAATTTATGCAACATTTACCCTACTTTATTCATGGGTTGCCATTGGAGGTAATGATATAACAGGTGTTTCATTAACATTACTTACAATATATCTTATATTATTAGCACATGAAAAAAACAATAAATACTATTATATTGCCATGCCAATAGCGGCATTTGCATTTTTATCAAGATACACGGCAGGAGTAATGATTTTTGCAATAATCTTTTATTTATTAATTAATAAAATAAGTAAAAATGAATTTAAAACCTTCATTAAAGGTAGTGTTCTTGGAGTATTATGTGTTAGTCCATTTCTGTATCATTTCTATAGAATTTTATCCACACCTTTTCCATTTCTGGGACAATTTAGTGGTACTGTAAATAATACAAAAGTTCTTGATGCAGGATATCTTCCAGATACAATGTATTATATTAAACATATACCTAACTACATTACAAGTTATATACCACATACTGGTGCTACCTTTGAAAATGTAGTAAATCCTATGGGTAACATTCCATCTGTTATAAGCTATGTTTTTATAATATTATGTATAATTGGAATTTTTTTAATATTCTACAATAGTTATAAATATGTAATTAAAAGTAATAGAAGACTTTTAACAGGAAATAATCAAATCAATATAATAATAGCACTAATACTTACAATAATATGTCTTATTAGTATTAACAGTGTATCATATATCATTACAACAATACTTACACTTTCAGTATTATACATAATAAAGCATATACTGGAGGATTATGATATTTGGTACTTAAATTATGATTTATTGATGTTATCCTTGCTACTGGTTTATATAATATTCCAATCAATACTCTCTACTAAAAATGATCGTTACTTTATCACAGTATTACCATTTATAGCATACTTCATTACAAATGCCCTATATTATATCTATAATTTCATTGACTTTAAAATTGAAATAAAAAATATTAAAATATCAACAATAATATCTATAGTGATTGTATTGTTCCTTCTTGGAAATTCATTATGTTATAATAATAATATTCCAGAAGAAAATCATTTTAATAACATTCAACAGGCATGTAAATGGTTTGATGATAATTGTGAATTTGATAATACAACAGTAATTTATTCTGATAATTGGCCTGCAGTATCATGGTATTTGAATGTGTATTGTCGTAGAGGTGTTCCTGATGTTACTATGGAAAATACTACATGGACATTTACTAAGAATATATTAAAAAGTAATGATGAGCATGAACCTGCATCATTTTATATTGATACAAATAATGAAAATAAGATGAATTATGTTGGACTTAGTAAGATTAAAAGTATTAATGATGTGCAAATCTATCAAAATACCTATGAAAAGGAATATAACATACGAAGTCGTGGTTTACTAGAATATAAAGATTATTATAACATGCTATTTAAAGAACATATGAATGAAAGTGATTATTATGATTAATAACTTTAATTTAAAAAATAAATTATTGATTTTACTTATTATAATATCAAGTATATATACAGCAATTCTAGTACATGTTCAATCAATTATTGGTGTTAGTTATTGGGATATCTTTGTTTATCTGCAAAATTCAATGTTATTTGCTCATATTAATATTGGTAGTCAACTTAGTGTTCCTCCAGTATTATCTCTATTAACATCAATACCCTTCAGGATGGGATTTATTTCTGAAACAACATTGTTTTGTGTTTCAGGAATATTATTTATTCTATTGATTGTTGGAATTTACTTGTTATTTAATGAGAAATTTTCACCAGAACTATCATTTATTGGAAGTTTATTCTTTTCAATGTTATCATTAGTTGTAACATGGGCTGTAACAGGATCAAATGATATTCCCTCATTAACATTTAGTGTATGGGCATTATATTTCACTATAAAAGGTTTAAATAAGAGTTTTAACTACTATTATCTTGCATTCACATGTTTTCTAATGGCTTTTTTCACTAGATTTACAGAGGGCTTTATTTTAATTGTAATGATAAGTTACATGCTTATGAATAAAGATAAATTCAAAGTACAAATAAATAAAAATGATATTTTAAAGCTATTCATGTTCATTGTCTTTCTATGTGCTATTATAGGAGGATTTTATCTATATAAACAACATACAATTCCATTTCTAAGTCAATTTATGGAGGTATCTAGTAGTAGTCAAGTATCTTCAGTTAATATTGGTTATGATTTAAATCCATACTATTATATTGAATATATTCCACAATTATTAACAAGTACTAATGTAAGTTTGTTGTATGATAAAACACTAACAACAATATACAACACACCTACACTTCTTTCATATGTAATTTTAGTATTAATGTGTGGTGGTGTTATTTTATCATTTAAAGGAGTATATAAAAAAGAGAATATTCATAATTTCTCCTTTATATTAGCAGTGATTTTAGGTATTATAACAATAATAACATATCTTCATGTATCTTATATATTTACAGAAATATTATTTACAATAACATTACTGTTATTATATAAATCATCATTAAACAAAATAAATCAAATGGATTTACTTATGATTTTATGGATGGGAATTTTTATTATATTACATTCATATCATCCTGTGAAAGTTGATAGATATATTTTACCAACATTCATACCAATAACATACTTCATGATAAATGGAATAAAAAACATAACAATAAAAAATAAGAAAACACCACTAATAATACTAACAATATTGCTTGTTATACTAATACCAATTAACTACAGCTACATAAACTCAATAACACATCCAAATCCACAAAGCTATGAAGAAAAACAAGCAGCAACATGGTTAGAGGCATATGATAATCAGCTAACAAACTACAATATATCCTCAGATAGGGGAGTAGCATTTAGTTGGTACTTAAAAAAGTACACCTACACAACAATACCAAGAGTATTAGAACAAAACAATGAAACACTAGAAAATAAACTAAAAACAATAAATGCTAAGTATTATATTGATGCAACAAGTAACACCACATCAATAGATGGATATCATATAATATACACAAATAATAAAGAGAAATATGGAATAAAAATATATCAAAAAGATTAGGAAAAAAAATAATATGTATACAAAAGAAGAATTAATAGAAAAAATCATTAAAATAAGAGAAGATATTGGACATGATCATGTTCAACCAGAAATAAAAGAAATACATTATGAAAATGATGAATTAACAATTATAGCACCAGATAGACCAGAAAAATCAATAATCATAGGTAAAGGTGGATGGGTAGTAGGAAAACTAAGAGAACAACTACATGTTAAATCAATTCATGTAATATCATACACAGATATAGTTCTAAAAAAATATCAATTAGAATTATCTCTAAAACATGTGAAAAAAATAATAGATAATGTAATTCCAGAAAACTACATAGAACCATTTAACAACCTATATAAACTACTTGAAAAAAAATACAATGCACCATACAACAATACAATAGTATCCAACTACATCAAAGAAAACATAGACAGACAACCAATAGAAAACACACCTGTTGTAGTAGCACTATCAGGTGGAGTTGACAGTAGCTTCACAACAGTACTTACAAAAGCATTGGGATTTAATTTAGAAACAGTAACAGTAAATCCTGGAACTATAATTCTTCCAAATCAATTTAAGCATAATATTCATAATCTAACAACAGCAATTAATGTAAAACATACATATCTTGAAACAGACATGACTCATATTATAGAAGAGGCATTAAGTGGTAAAATACATCCATGTGGTAGATGTTCAAATCACATTGAGGAAGTAGTATCTGACTATCTAAAAGATACACAAAAATCAGTAATGATATATGGTGACTTACTATCTACAGGTTCACAATCAATTGTAAAAAAAGATGATATTATTAGAATAAATCTACCAGCACTATTTAGAATGGAAAAATCAGAAATAAAAACTATTGTAACAAATTATTCAGTGAAAAAAATTAAAGGATATGGATGTCCTCTAGTTGTCCAGGTTCATAAAAAATATCCTCAGTACAGATCATTTTCAATACAAAGAGTACTTAGAGAAACAAGAGCAGGAATTCTTGAACCTGGAGAAGCCCTTGATTTAATTAAAACTATTTAATTACTTGAAGAACTCCATATATAATTAAAAATAATCCTATAATATAAGCTACAAGTGCAGGATATATCAGTATTAAAATACCTGCTATAATACATAAAACATATAAACATTGTGTACTATCAATATTAACCATATTTAATCCCTCAAAAATTAATTAAAAGAGTCTCCCAAAAAGAACCATGAGAAAAGGAGACTCTATAAATAATATGCAACATACATGCATATTTATAAAAAATTCTATTTACTAATTTTATATCTATTCATTTAAAAATATTTCCATTTTTTCAATAGCATCATTCACAGCTTCAGGTGCACATCCACCAATAACAGTACGTGATTTAACATTTCTTAAAGGATTAAGTGCTTGTTTTACTAAATCTTCACCAAGATTAATAGGTTTACCCATAACTTCAACAGAAACCCTATTTACATAATCATTATCAATATCATGTGTAGTAATATTATCATCTATTGCCTCAGAAACAACACGTCCTACAATTCTATGAGCAGTTCTAAATGGAAGATTTTTTTCTCTAACCATAACATCAGCTAATTCTGTAGCAGTGGCAAAGTTAGCACCAGCTAATTCTTCTGTACGATCCTTATTTATTGTGAGGGTACTGAGCATTCCATGAACAATTCTTAAAATATCATTGGTATTATCAATAGCATTCCATAAATGAGGAGTAACCTCTTGTAAATCCCTATTATAACTGTGTGGAATTCCTTTAATCATACTAAGAACAGTCATTAATTCACCATAAGCAATTGTACTTTTTCCACGAGATAATTCTGCAATATCAGGATTTTTCTTTTGGGGCATGATTGATGAAGTAGAAGAATACTGATTTGAACATTCAACCATTCTAAATTCATAACTACTCCAAATAACAATTTCATCAGAAATTTTTCCAAGTGTTGTAGATAACATTGCATAATCAAATATAGCTTCAGCAGCAAAATCCCTACTACTAACACCATCAATAGAATTATCCATAACCTTACTAAATCCAAGTAATTCAGTTGTTCTCTCACGATTTATTGGAAAACCTGTGGTTGTAAGGGCAGCAGAACCTAATGGATTCATATCTACTCTTTTATAAGTATCAATTAATCTTTCACAATCTCTTCTTAATTCATTAGCATATGCCATTAAGTGATGAGCAAATGTTGTAGGTTGTGCATGTTGAAGATGGGTGTATGCTATAAATAAGGTATGGGTATTTTCCTTAGCCATCTCAACAATAGTTTTAATAAATGATTTAATATTACTAATTGTATTTTCTATTTCCTCTTTTAGAGTTAATCGAATATCAGTACATACTTGATCGTTTCTACTTTTTGCTGTATGCATAAATCCTGCTTCATCACCAATTTCTTTAGTAACATAGTCCTCTAATGCCATGTGAATATCTTCAAATGAGGGATCAAGATTCAATGCACCAATACCTTCTTTTTCAAGTTTATCTAATGCTTTTAATATTTTCTTACCAGATTCTTTAGGAATAATTCCTTCTTCAATAAGCATAGTTGTATGTGCTCTGTTACATTTAATATCAGATTTAAAAATTCTTTTATCAAATTCTATTGATGATGAAAATTGGGCTGCATCATCAGTCATTTGTCCATCAAAACGTCCAGCTCTAAGATCCATATATATCGTTTCTCCAAAAAAATTAAAATTATAGTTAATTCTCTATTTATATAATAATCATGAATTATTATGCATAGTATTTGTTTTTCATGGTTTTTAACTATTAAAAGACCTACTGTTTCTACATTCAAAAATCTAAAATATATCAAAAATTAAGTAATTAACTATAAAATAAAGTTATACTATGTAATTATATATATTGAAGCTCACTAATTATTATTTTGATTGATTTATATTTTCTTTTTTAAAATAATTAATATATCTGTAGTATAATATAAAAAAAGATAAATCATGTTTATATAGAAATAGATAAATTTCATAGATGTTACTAGAAAAAAAGAGACCTTTATCAGATATTCATTATTCTAATAAAAAAAAGGGAGGAGTGATAAACACTCTCTCCTTTAAAATTTCGTTGTGATAACATATGATACGTATTTATTCGATAATCAATGCATTTGTTGATTTACTACTGTTGTATAATTTGTTTTCTCCAGCTACAATAGTTAAGTTAAAGAGTGATTGTTTGTATATGGATAAATCAAGTGTTGCATTTAGTATACCATTAACTGCTATTGCATGGGTTATTGTTTTATTATTGAGTTTTATTGCTACTTTAGTTGTTCCTATTACTAAGTTTCCTTCTTCATCAATTATTTTTGCTTTTATAATTGCATTTTTGCTTCTGTTTAGATATTGTGGTTGGAGTATTACTTGTGTGTTGTGTTTTTCTAGTGTAAGTGTTGTGTTTGTTTCTATTCTATTGTATGTTTTATCCATTGCTACAGCAGTTAATGTATAATTTTTTGCACCTATGCTACTTGATAATTCATAATCAATAGATGCTATTCCATTATTTATTGCAGCATAAATTATGTCTCCATATTCATCTTTTAATGTTTTACCATTAATTTTGAATATAACTTTTCCTGTGTTTATTGGTGTGTTTTCTTTGGTGAATATGTATGATGTTATTTTTATTGTACTGCATACTTTTGTTGTTATTGGATTAATTATTTGTTTTACATCATAGTTATTTATAGATAATATGCCTGTATTTATTGTTGAGTTATAATAGTAGTTACCTTCATATATTGCAGTTATTTCATAATTACCAACATCATATTTACTAATATCTATTGTAAGTAATGCAATTTTATTTGTAATATTTACTTCTCCAACTGTCATATTATTAATTCTAAATTCTACAACTCCATCTAATAAATTACCATTTCCATCCATTAGTATTGCACTTAGTGTTGCCATGGATCCTGTATTTGTTATATTACCAACAAGGAGTTTTGTACTTGTTTTATCGATAATAATAGTACCTGTAGTAGTTTTCATTGCATAATTATCATTATCTTCATATGTAGCAGTTATTTTATAACTGGTTATATTAGAAAATGGTATTGTGTAATTTATTGATGCTTTTCCATCCATAACAGTTACTACTCCAATTACATTATTATCTATCTTGAAAGTTACATTTCCTTCTGATAATAAGTTATTTTTAATATCTGTTACTTTTGCAGTAATTGTTATGGTATCATTTACTTTTGCATGTATTGTACTGTTTTCTAATATTATATTAGTGTTTGTTTGTAGGTTTTCACGTGGTGTGTTATATTCTATTGTATTATTTAGGTTATCTGCACCTACAGCTGCATCTCCCTGAAGATTTGCTGAATTTAATGTATTATGTTTGATTATATTGTTGTATGTTGTATTAGTAAGTGTTATTGCATATACATCATCAGTGGTTATTTTATTGTACATTAATATGTTTCCATTTGAATTATCAAGATAATTAGCCATATTTCTTATATTTAAGTTTTCAATTGTATTATTATTAGATTTAAATATAAATAATGCATATTCATTTGGATTCATAGTGTTGTAATTACTAATACTTGTACTGTTTATTAGATTGTAGGATGAATCTATAAGTAGATATCCATAGAATAATCCAGAAGACATACTCTTTCTTGTATATAATAAATTAGACATATTTAGTGTATTGTAGTTTGCATTTTCGAATTTTACTCCAGTAAAGCTTTTTACTTCAGTACTAAGATATATGTCAACTATGTTTATGTAATTATTATCTCCTTGGATATATGTTCCTACTACTGTAGCATTTGAAGGTATTTGTTTTCTTGTAATAGGATCTAATACATTTACACTTATTGTTGATGTTGAAGTTAATGTGTTATTGTTTCCTTTTAGGATTATTGCATTTATTTGTGCTTTTTTATCAGAATAATAGATTATACTTAATAGATTACTATTTGTTGTTCTATTGAGTTTAATTTGGTTATTATCTCCATTTACTACTAATGAATCTACATCATTATAAGAGAATACAGTAATACCGCTAGTTGTTGCTATTTTATTATTATTTCCATTGATTTGTACTGCTATTGTTTTAGTTATATTATCATTTGTTATTCTGATTGATGAAATGTTTATGTTTGTATTGTTTGTATTTATTATTACTGTTTGAGCAATGTTTGTATTGTTTATTGTGAGTGCTGTGATATTTGTACCTTGTGCTTCTTTTGTTAATGTTATTGTTCCATTATATATTGTTCCATATGTTTGTATGAAGTTTATTGGTTTATTTATGATCATGTTTTTATTTATTAAATCTCCAATCATTTCTATTGTTTCACCAGTTTTTATTTCTGGTCGTAATATTCCGTTTTCATTAAAGAATTCATAGTATGTATCATCATTTAAAAGATAGTTTGTACTAAAGCTTGTTGGATTATTATCACGTACACGATTTTTTCCTTCAGTTAATATGGATTTATCACCATAAGTTTCTGATGTTACTAATGTGTTATATACTATAGTATTATTCTCTGATGTTTTATCAATAAACATTGTATATATTGTTTTTGAAAATATAGTGTTATTTTTTATTAAATTGTATGTTGAATTATGTATAACTATAGGTGTTCCATTTGCTTTATTTGTTATTGTAAGTGTGTTATTTTCTATATTTGAATTATTCATATTTTGTATTTTAATAAGTATTACATTTTCTGTATCTGTTGTTAATATGTTTTTATTGATTGTTGGATTTGTATTTTCTATATCAATATTAATACTACTTGTGGAGTTTGTATTTAATTTATTTGAATCTATTCCAACTGAAATATTACCTTTTACCACAATATTGGATGTGTAATTAGATGCTATTGTTTTAATAGTATTGGAAGATACAGATCTATATACTCTTGAAGTATTGATCATGTTATTAATCATATAAATACTTATTGCATTTTGTGTTCCAATGGTATTAATAATGTTAGAAGAATATCTAAGAGTATTAGCTACTGTATTCTTATCATATATTGAATATATAATAGTATCATTACCATTACCCTTTGTTATTATATTGTTACCATATAGCTGAAGTTGTATTTGATTATAATTAATATTTTTACTAATGTAGAGACTACTTGTATTTGTAGATCCAATTGTTGTAATATTATTATTTTGAATTGTAGGAGCTCCAGTTACATTGGATAAAACGATTGAATAAGTTTTATTAGGAGATATTGTTGTTATATTGTTATATAATAATCCAGTAGACCACAAGTATGTTGAATTTATAATTATGGAAGGTGTTTTTGTAGTTATATTCATATAAGATATAGAATTATCTCTTGAATTATTTAATATAATTGCATTTTTATTATCTGTGTTTATTATTGTTATGTTTTGTAGTGTTGATTTTTTACTTTGTTGTAATATGAATGTTCCATTATATACTGTTGCTGTTGTATAATTTCCTATAATTAATGTTGTATTGAATATGAAATCTTTATTATAGAAGTTTCCTTTTAATAATAAATGAATATCTGTCATATTTTCTGGTGCTACAAATGTACTATTTTCATTGAAATATTGTTTATAATTATCATCTGTTAAAATTATATTTTTATATGTTGGTTTATTATTATTTATAGTATTTGTTGTATTGTCTGCTTTTACACATTCATTTCCTACGAGTATATCTGCAATAAGTGTGTTTTTTATTATTGTATTATTTATACCTGTTAATTCTATTGTGTAATTTCCATTAGTCATGAAATTATTTGATTGTATTATATTATTATTACTACCTAGTATTACTACTGGTTTATTGTTTGTATTGGTTATTGTTACCTGGTTTATATTCATTGTTGTATTAGCAGAATCTATTGTTATGTTGTATGATTTTATGTTGGTTTGTTGTTGGAATATTGTTATATTTGTCACATTATTAAAGATTAGATTTTTATTTGTAAGTGTTCCTATTATTTGTATTTGTACATTATCACCAAAGGATGTTTTATAGTTTCCATTGTTATCAAAGTATCTGTTGTATAAAGTATCATTTAGTTTAACTAGTGTTGATAATGGTGTATTATTATTGTCTAATACATAATTATTATCAATATTATCTACTGAATCTACACCTACATATGTTTTTGATGTTAAATAGTTGTTAGATATATTATTATACTTATTATTTCCTATTTCTATTGCATATGTATCAGCAGTAGTTGTTATTTTAGTGTTATTTACTTTATTATTGTTTCCTCCAAGTATTACTCGACGATCTATTGTATTATTATTTATAATATTATAACTTCCAGTTATTTTTATTGCATAACCTTTATTATCATTATTTGCTAGTTTCATATTATTTGATTCAATTACTATATTTCCACTACCACTTGCTGTTATTAAAGCAGGATATACTGTATTTGAACCTAAAGTAATAAAAAGATCTGTTGGTGAAACTTTATTAAATGTATTATTAATTATATTAGCATATCGTGTTTTATCAGTTCCATGAGCTATATAAATACCAGTACAATTATCAAATGTATTATTTGTTACATTCAAGGCACTAGATATGGAATAAATATCTGTTTGACGGTTTCCTATAAAGGTACAGTCACGAATATTAGTTTGAAGACCACTTAGTCCATATGGGTTAAAGAAGTCAGCAGCTCCACTATTTACTGCTATTCCACTACCATACTTGAAAGTACTTGCACCACCATATGCACTATTATTTTGTAGTGTACAGTTTGTTATATTCATTATTCTGTCGTTGGTTATTGTTCCCCAACGTGCATAATTATTTCTAAATATTGAATTTACAATTACTGCTGTACCATTATTATAAATACCTGCACCAAAGTTTCCAGTACTTTCTGATTTTCTATTTTTTTCAAATAATGAATTATTTACAAGTAATGTTGAACCATTGTTGTTTCTAATACCTGCTCCTACTCCTGCACAATTATAGTAGAAGTACATATTATTTACTTCTAGATTTCCATAGTTATCTACTGGTGCTGTTGGATATTTACTTATTGAATCTCCACCATCAACTCCATATACCCATGCATGTTGCATTGTAAAATTAGTGATTGTTATAAGTCCATTTCCTTTTGTTATATTCATAAACCAGTTACCAGTTCCATTATCATATGGATTCCATACTTTTGAGTCACCCCATACTGTTGCTCCACCAACAGTATAATTTACTTCCCCATCAAGTATTGTGTTGTTTATTCCTTCTCCTATGAAGTTTATTTTATGATTTCCAGGTACTGTGAGGTTTGTGTTTCCAACACCTTTATATGTACCATTTAATATGTAGATGTTATATGTTTTATCTGGTGTTGTTTGGTTTATTGCTTTTGCTATTGTTTTAAATGGATTTGTCATTGTTCCTGTGTTATTATCTGAACCCATCTGTGATACATAATAATTTATTATTGTATCTTCTTTTTTTATTGAGTTAGTTGTTTTTAGGGGCATATTCATTGGTTCTATTGTTAATTTCATTTTGTCACGGCTTTGATTATATAATGAATTTTCACCATATAATGCAGTTATTGTAATATTTCTATTTGCCCATGATTTTGGTATGTTAAATTCTACTGTTTTAACTCCTGTTGTGTTAGTTAATGTTATTGTTTTTCCATTTACTTTCACTGTTATTTTTCCACGAATTACTGGTTTATTATTTTCATCAACAGTTTTAACAGTAATTTGCATTGTACTGTTTGCTATTGTGTTATTTGTGGTAATAGTTGTTTTTGTATTAACTTTGTTTAGTTTGAGTGTAGCATTCATACGTGCTGGATTATATTTATTTGTTCCACCATATACTACATTTATTGTATAATTTTTTGCAGTGTAATTATTTGGTATTTTATATTGTAGTGATGCTTGTCCTAATGTTACATTACTATGTCCTATTGTTTTACTGTTAATTTTAAATGCTACTTTTCCATTTGTTATAGGATTTTTTCCATCATAGAAGTATGATATTATATTAATTATCTCTCCAGGTTTTGCAGTTATATTATCTTGTTTTATTATTGTACCTTTGTATTTAATAGTTCCTGCTTTTATACCAGCTACATATAGATTAATATCATCAAATATAACATCTTTTAATGAACTTGTATCAAGTGTTAATGTATAATTATTTTCTGGACTTAAATATAATCCACTAGTATTTAATAATGGATTATCTGTTGTTATTGGATATTTATATGGTGCTACTCCAAATTTCTCTGCAGGACTATCATAATATTTTCCTTGAAGAATATATGAAAGAGTTACAGTATCATATTGTGTTATAATAGTATCATTTGTTTTACCATTTAATGCTAGAGCAACTGTATTATTAAAATCATTAAGTTTATTTTCCATGAAATAATTATTATTACCTAATATACCTCCACCATTAACAAAAATACAATGAGATATATTCTTTTGATTAGCATAACATACTAGGTTAATATTTCCATCATTATATCTTGCTAAAACTTTATTGTCTTGGAATAGACAATTATTTATAGTAGCATTACGTGCATTATTTCCCATTAAGGCAATTGCTCCTCCACTAGCTTGAAAATTACCTTTAACAATATTATTAGTAAATATTGAATTAAGGATTAGAGTATTTCCATCATGTTTGTAGATTGCTCCTCCTCGAAGATATTCATAGGGAATTGTTGTTGAAATATTATTATTATCAAATAAACAGTTATAAACTCTAAGATCTGATATGTAAGAGTATATTGCAGCACCTGCACTCCTTCTATGATTATCTATGAATTTTGAATTGTTAACTGTTAAATTACTATTACTACATATTGCATTATATCCATTTTTGAATGTAATATTGTTTATATAGACATTTATTTTTGTGGTGTTAAAGAAAAATATTCCATGTATTTTTTGTCCATTAAGTATTGTTTTATCTTTATCTTCTCCTTGGAATGTTATATGAGATACATTAGTATTTCCTACAACGAGGTTTTCTGTAAATTCATATTCACCATTCTTAAGATTTATTATATAATGTGTTTGGTTATCTCCATTTGTAAATGTGTTATTCCATGTATTTTTTAATGAATTAAAATCTGTTACAGTTTGTTCTTCTGTTTTAATTGTTGTATTGTCTTCTGATTTTAAATTTTTACTTTGTTTTTCTATATTGTCTGTATTTTTAATAGTTTTTGTTTTAATTTCTTTGTTTATATCTGTAGTTGAAACTTCATTTTTTGAATTATCTTTTATTATCGTAGTTTCTTTCTTTTCTAGAGTAAAATCTTTTGTTCTAATAGTATTTTTCTCACTTGCTTTTATTTCTTTAGTGTCTATTTTAGTATTATCTGTTTTGAAGTCTATTGTCTGTTTTTCTATTGAATCAGTCATTGTTGTGTTCGTGTCTGTTGCAGATATAACTGAAAGTCCTAGTAATAATACTATTAGTATTATTGAAGATATTAGTATCTTATTCTTCATTTTAATCATTTTCCTCCATAATTTAAATAAATTTTAAAAATAACTAAGATTTAACTTAGTTGTTACTTAATTTAAAAATAATTATAATTATATTTAACTAGATTTAACTAACTAAAATCAAGTTCTAAACTCACATATTATTCCTCTAATAAAGGGGGGGGGGAAAAATATATTTTAAAGACAAAATAAATTAAATTGATCTTTAATTTATACTATGAAATTCATTTTAGTGTTATTTAAATAATTTAAAGTTTTTTTTTATATGAAATAATATTAAATATCAAATTTCTTATACTATCTACATTATTGACTTAATGTTGTAGTGTTTGTTTTAATTTTTTGTAGTATTTAGAGAGGTGTAACAATTCTGTTTTCAATGTTTTTTCAAGAAGAGTTTGTTGTTGCTATGTTTATAATTATCAAATATTTGGTGTTATTTTGTATATTATATATACTAAAAATATGTATAATTAATAGGACAAAAAAATTTTCACACTCTTTCAAATATTAAAAAAAAAGTATTTGAATATAAAAAAAAGTTGTATTAAAAGAGCCATATTATTTATATTGTTATAATTATGACTCATAATGGTAATTATATATTATATAATATCTATTATGCAATGAAAAAATCTAGAAATAAATTCACACAAGGAAATAATTGATATAATTCTGAAACAATAAGAATAACAATAAATGATGATAAGCATCATACATTGTACCAATGTTCTTTATGAAGTAGTGGGTAATGAAATAATAATCTATATACATGGAGTAAGTAGTGAAAAACATTATCAATTACTTAAAATAACTAATATGTATAGAAGTAGATGAATTTTATAGATATATAGAGGAAATAACAGCTAAAAATAATAAATTTAAATACCAAGAAGAATAAGTTTAAGCCTCAACATAAAAAAATATTATAAAAAAATGGGTGGTGAAATAGGATATTTATGTATTTTTAGATTCGTGTTTTTATATATAATAATATATTTCTTATACTATTTAATTTATTCATTTTTCCATTGTGTGTATCCACAACGACCACATGCATATCTATCTCCATGGTCAGCCATGAAAATACCATGTGAACATCTTACACATTCAGGATTTTTTCTTACAATTTTACCATCTTTAACTTCATATAATTCATATTTTTTAGACATTACAATTCCCTTCTAGTAGTATTTATTCAGCATCTTCTGCTTCTTCTTCAGGTTCTTCTTCAGGTTCTTCATTTTTAGCAATCACTGATTTAGTTTCAATTTTTGCTAAACTTTCTGTTGAATCATAAATTTTTGCTAATCCAAATGCGGTTGGAACTCCGTAACTAGGCTTCATACTATCCACCACGAGGAGATCGTTAGATGAGTCTTCTAATGCAACAAGTTTATGTTTTACATCTAAGATAGTAGGTGTTCCTTCTGTAGGATATTCACATTCAAATTTAATTTCAGTCCTATTTAATAATGGGTTTTCTTTTTTCTCAATAATTTTAATTTCCATATTATCGTTATTCCTTATTTAATTGTTTATAAAAATGTTTTGCCTTATTAAAGGCTTCATTAACACAAACCAAAACAACACCTTCCTTTGGTTGTCCATAAAGAATAAAAGTGTCTTTTGGTGCATTTAATATACAGGGCAACACTGCTAAATCCTCTTCACCTTTTACTTCAATAATAACAGGATTATTACTAGTAGCAGTATTAATTGAATCGATACAAATCTTAACTAATTCATCAGTTATACATCCAGCAGGATTATTAACATGAACTAAATTATCTGTATGAGTTAATTTATGTTCAACAGGTTCTCTTTCAATTTTATTATCAACAATACAAATTTGTGGTTGAATATTTAATTTTATAAGATTTTTTGTTGTTGCATCACCTATACTAATTATAAGTTTATCTTCTGATAACTGTTGGTGTAATTTCTCTTCAATTATATCTATAGATTTATATAACTGCCCTAATGGTTTTTTTAATTCTGATCTTAAATATTTTGGTAATGTTAGCACAATTAGTCTCCTTTCAGTTATTTTCTAACTTTTAATGCATAACGGCCAGGGAAACTAATATTTAATTCTTTAGCTAGATCTGATTCATCAGGATTAAGTACTACAATCAATCCAGTCCAATCACTTGATGTTTCTGTCTTACATAAAGGACAAACTTTATCAAATGTTACACATCTACATCTTGGACATGCTCTTTCAGCCATTTTAATTCTCCTTTAATGTTCATACTTATTTCATGTTTTTAAGTTTTTCTTCTTCAATCCATTCAAAACGACCTAAACCAGGTTGTCTCATGGTTAAACCAATTTTACAATCTGTAGTTGAATTTCCTTTTAAACTTAATGCAACGATTCTTGCACGAACAAAGTCTGTTTCATCAAGAGATTTATTAGATTCCTTTGCAAGTAGAGCTCCACGTTTAACATCATAATTAATATAATCATTAGTTATTTGTGAAACATGCACTAGTCCATCCATAGGACCAATTCTTACAAAAGCACCAAATTCAATAATTTCAATAACTTCCCCATCTATTACTTCATGTAACATAGGTTTATAGAATAATGCATTGAATTTAACATGATAGAATGCAGCTCCATCACCAATAACAACCTTTCCCTCATTATGGTCAATAACTTCAGTAACCATAACTAAGATACCTAACTTTTTATCTAGTTTACCTACATACTGTTTGTTAAGTATAGTTGCTGTCACTTCTTCAAATGGCATGTCAAACATATTAGGTGGTACTCTTACTGTATCTTCAATAGTTGCTATTTCGTACACTTTGATACCTCACATGTCTATTCATATTTTTCTTTATAAAGTTCTATTGCATGTTTAACAGCATCTTTTGCTGCTTTATTGTCTTCCCAACCATTAACTTCTACAGTTTTATTTTCTAATGCTTTATATTGTGAGAAGAAATGTTCAATTTCTTTTAAGTAATGTTCAGGTAATTGGGAAATATCCTCAACATCTTTAAATCTAGGATCTTCTAGAGGTACTGCTAATAATTTATCATCACTATCTCCTTGATCTATCATTCTCATAATACCAATAGGTCTTGCTTCAATAATACATCCAGGGAATGTTGGTTGATCCATAATAACAAGTACATCAAAAGGATCTCCATCGTCCCATAAAGATTTAGGCATAAATCCATATTCTGCTGGGTAATGGAATGGTGAAAATAATACTCTATCAAGAGCTAAAGCTTCTTTTTCCTTATCATACTCATATTTATTACGAGATCCTTTAGGAATTTCTACAACTACTGTGATTTCATCAGGTACATTTGATCCTGCTTCTATATCTTTCCAAAGATTCATGGTTTTTCCTCCATAATTCATTTACTTCTATATTATCATCAATAGGTATTCGTTTTTATATAACCATCTACTTCTAGATATCTATGCTGTCTTAGATAAACAACAGTAATATTTCTTTTTCTTGCACGTTTGCGAAGAATTTTATCATTGGTACATAAAACATCTGTATCATTACAGAATTTTAATAATAAATTATCAACATGATCAGTTTTTTTAATATTAACAATATTAAAAGGTTCTTTATTTGCAATAGTATATGCAATACTTGCTGCTAATTTATTTTTTCCCTTTGACTTTTTTTTCAAAGTAGTCAGTTCATCAATAACAACAGATGGAACAATTAAATCATAATATGATGGTAACAGATTTTGTAATTCCATTACAATATCAACATCTAATTGAAACATCATCATCAAAAATTTGTATCAACTACTGCCCTATGCTTTGATGATTCCATAACCTATGAGCCTCCATCTAGCTCCTACACGACGACTTAAAGCAACACGTTGTCCATCTTCTGCACATACAGGTAATCTTAGTTTAACATCAACTTCATCTCCTCTAGCACTAGAGACAAGACCAACAGTTGTTGTTGTACCAATATTTATCATTAAGTTTTCAGAAGAATGTATAGGTTCTACATCAGTTTCATTTTTAGTACCAACAACTCTATCAAGTAAATGAGTTTCCATTGTAAACTCTTGAATAGTTGGTGGTAAAGTTCCAGGTTTTCCTGCAATAGATCCAGATAATGAATCTGATTTAGTTAATGATGGATCTAATAATAAAGCTACACCAATTAATCCTCCAGGACCAACTTCATCAACAAAATTATTTGCTGCTTCAAGTCCAGTGATTGTTGATGTTAAACTTTTCCATTCAGTTTTACCTTTATTTTTAACTTGAATTCCTGGTTTTATTTCAATTTCATCGCCAAGTTTAAGTTTTCCTTGTATTAAAGAACCTCCAATGATTCCACCATTGATTTTCTTTGGATGTGTACCAGGTTTATTAATATCAAATGATCTTGCTACATATAATTTAGGATTTTTACGTAGTGATCTTCTTGGTGTTTTCATATTTTTCTGTATAGTTTCAATTAATACATCAATATTTGCACCTTGTTGAGCTGATATAGGTATGATTGGTACTCCATCTGCACAAGTTCCTTTAACAAACTCTTTGATTTCATAATAGTTTTCAATTGCTTTTTCCTTAGGTACTGTATCAACTTTGTTTTGAACTACAATAACATTTTTCACACCAATAACATCTAATGCCATTAAATGTTCTTTAGTTTGGGGTTGAGGACATGGCTCATTTGCTCCTATAACAAGAATAGCTCCATCCATTATTGCAGCACCAGAAAGCATTGTTGCCATTAGGGTTTCATGTCCTGGTGAATCAACAAATGATACTTTTCTAAGTATTTCTGTTTTAGAACCACAGTGTTCACAAGTTTCTTTTGTAGTGTAACATTGAGGTGCTGGACATTCAGGACATGTTCTGAATGTTATATCAGCATAACCTAACCTTATTGAAATACCTCTTTTTGCTTCTTCACTATGTGTGTCGGTCCATATTCCAGATAAAGCTTTAGTTAATGTTGTTTTACCATGATCAACGTGACCTACTAATCCAATATTTATTTCGGATTGTACTTTCATAAGTTACACCTCCATATAGATAAATAAACAATTATTAAACTAATAATAATTGAATTATCTACTCTTCTTGTTCTTCTTCAGGTTCTGCAAAGATTTCAGCTAGTGTTTGTTCTCCTCTTTCTGAAACTTTAACATTTATTTGGGATATATCATCAGCAATAGTGTTTCCACGTACTGTTTTTCTTCTTCTTAATCCTTTTTTAGTAGGTTTAAATCCAGTTCCACCATTTACTAAACTTTTGAATCTTCTTGTTCCATCAACATCTTCTTTCATTGGGAAACCGTTTTTATCACTACCACCAGTAATTCTTAATTTGTAACCTTTTAATCCAAGAACTCCACCATTGAATTCTTCTCCAATTTTAAGGCCATTTACTGTTTTTGCATCTTTATCTTCCAATTCTAATTGGTATGTTACATCTTCATCTGATACTACTACTTTGTATACCATTGTATGTCTCCATTATTTTTTTTTAAGTATTCATTATCGTAGTTACTTAAATACTACATCATTATATTGAAATTAGTAGAAATCTTCATACTCATCTTCATCTAAAGTATCAAGTTCACTCCAATCAGTATTAATTACACCCCAATTTGAGTCTTCTGTTTCTTGTTTAATTTCTTGAAGTTCTTCCATTGTTAAAATTTCATCATCTAACAACTTATCTTTTAACTCATTGTTAATTGCAAAGAAATTTCTCTCAGACATATCAACATAGAGTACATCTCCTTCTTCGAAATCCTTTTCAAATACAGCATCACCTATAGCCATAGCAACTTGTGATCCTCTTGAAACTTTTGGAAGATTTTCTCCATTATCCTCCATACTTTCAACTCTACCAACAACATGACCCTTATCATTAATAAGAGTAACACCCTTTTCTATAATACCAGACATGATTTCAACTCCAGCAATAGCTGGTTTACTATGTCTAAATACTAATTTTGGCATGATTCTTATCTTTGAAGGGCGTATTATAGAAGCAAGTTTTGCCTTTTTCTGACGTTCTTTAGCACTATTTACCCAGTTGAGATAGTCTTCAGTTAACTGATATATAACTCTATCTTGGAATACCATGATATTTTGATCATTTAACTCATCCTCAGCAGATGGAAGAATATTAACATTAAATGCTATTATAACACCATATTTTTCATCTTCTTCATACATTATTGATGCATTAATAATATCTCTACGAGAAATATCACCAATTTCTGCTGATTTAATAGGAATATCTTTTGAATCTAAAATATTAACTAGTGCTTCTAAAGAACCAAGAGTATCTGCTTTAACTAATATACCTATATCATTAGTTTGTATACGTATATTATCTACTTCAGATAGTAATTCATCTTCTACTCTTATATTATCATCATTAGCTACTTTAAGTGGAGAACCAGATACTACATCATCTACATGTGGTGCCACAATTTTTACACCAGCTGCAGCTACAATTTGATTTGTATCTTCAAACATTGTTTTTGATTCTCTAATTTCTTCTAATGGTTTAGGTTTTAATAAAGATCTAATCTTAGTAGATATTACTTTATTTTCCTTTGTTAACATCATTATACGATCATCTTTATTGAGAACACCATCATAAAGAATCGTGTCAATAGTAAGTCCCAATCCTTTTTCTTCCTTAACTTCCAATACTGTACCAGATGCTGGTGCATCTTCTTCAATTTGTAATTGTTCATTTAAGTATTGGTATGCAAGACCTAAAAGCATTGTTAATAATTCTGGTAGTCCTTCACCAGTATATGCACTGATAGGTACAATGGTTATTTGACTTGCAAAATTACTTACTCTATCAAAACGTTCAGATTCAAATCCTTCTTCATGTAATGTTCCTACTATTTCATAGATTTTCTGATCTAAATCAAAAACAACATTTTTATGTTGATTTTGAACAGCTTTACTAAAGCATTCACCTTTAGTAGAATTCCATCCAGGAATTTTATCTATTTTATTAGCAGCAACAACAAATGGTGTTTTCGATGATTTTAATATGTTTAATGCCTCGTATGTTTGAGGTTTAAAACCTTCTGTTACATCCATTATAAGAATAGCTAAATCTGCTAATGATCCACCACGTTTACGTAGTGTTGTAAAAGCTTCGTGACCTGGTGTATCTATAAAGAATAATCCAGGTAATTGTTCTTGTATATTCATCTTTTCAAGGAATCCACCACAAATTGATGAAATAACATCCATTGGAATTTCTGTTGCACCAATATGTTGAGTTATACCTCCAGCTTCTTTTGATGCTATGGTACTTCCCCTAATATGATCCAATAAAGTGGTTTTTCCATGGTCTACATGACCTAAAACAGACACTATAGGTGATCTTGTTTTCATTTTTATCTCCCTAAAACATATATTCTATCTTTAAATTGAATTTAAAAATTTCTTTTTAGATTAAAATTTTATTTAACAATAGGTTAAATAAGTTTTGTTCTATTGAATCTTAAAATACTGAATACTGACATCTGTTATTGAATGTCCCTGAAAAAATCTTACCATCTTTGTAGAACACACTTATTTTTTTTATAATACTGAAATATTATCTATGAGTTTATTAATCAATAAATAGTTTTTTTTATTATTTTTTTTTACGCGTAAATTAAAATAAAATTTTGTTTTGGATTTTTGAAGTTATTGATTTAAACCTAAATTACTACTTCAATATTTTTTTACTATCTACATTTCAATTAATAGCAAAAAAGAGCAAATAAAAGAAAAAAAATTCTTATGGCTCTTCATATATTATATCTTCGTCTGGTAATTCATAATCACAGAATTCTGTTTCGTCGAAGAATAAATTAATTTCTCTTTGTGCTGATTCCTCTGAATCTGAAGCATGTACTATATTTCTACCAGTGTCGATTCCATAATCTCCACGAATAGTTCCAATATCTGCTTCTTTAGGATTAGTTGCACCAACCATTTTTCTTACTAGACTTATTACATCATCACCTTCTAAAACCATAGCAAACACTGGTCCGCTAGTAATGTATGATATTAAATCATTGAAGAATGGTTTATCACTATGTTCACCATAGTGTGTTTTTGCAAGGTCTTCTGAAATCATAAGAGTTTTTGCTGCTATTACTTTTAAACCACGTTTTTCAAATCTTGTTAAAATTTCACCTGTAAGTCTTCTTTTAACTGCATCTGGTTTTAACATGGTAAATGTTCTTTGTTTCATTGTTTAACCCACTTAACTTTCCTTGGAATTCTTCCAAGTTTATTGTTTTTTTCACATTTGCTGCTGCAGAAGAAAGAAATTGATCCATCTCTACGGACATACATTTTTCCTGTACCTTCTGGAATTTCTTCTCCACAGAATGAACATGTTCTCATTATTTAAACTCCTATAAGTATATAAAAAGAATATTCTTATACAATAAAAAAAGGTTTTAATCATAACTCCTATGGAGTTCTGATTTCTTTTGCTTCTCTTATAGTATCTAGTAACATTAATACGTCGCCTTCTTTTATAGCACCCATAACGTTTCTAGTGAGTATTCTTCCTTTATCTCTTCCATCAAGTATTCTGCATTTTACTTGCATTACTTCTCCAGTCATTCCTGTTCTTTTTAAAACTTCAATAACTTCTGCTGGAGTACCGTCTTCCATATAATCACCTTATAAATTTTGATTGGTTAAATAAAATATATAATAGCGAAGCTTACTTTTATAATAAAAAATTAAAGAAAGAACAATTTCATTAAATACAATACTCATTAAGAATATGTAATTTATTATATGAATCTATCTTTTTTTTATTGTAAATTTTGAATAATTACTTCTAAAAATTACGATACTTTATTTCCTAAGTATAGGTCCAATCATGATTAGTTTTTGAGTTCTGCAACTTTTTCGACTATTTCATCGACGAGTTCTTGGCCTTCACCAGCATCAATAATACATGCAGATGCTGTACCAACATTAAGTCCTGCAGCTTCTCCTAATTCTTCTTTGGTTGGGAGATATACGTAAGGAATTTCTTTTTCTTCTGCTAAAATAGGTAAGTGTGCTACAATTTCTGCAGGTTCAATATCTTCTGCAATTACTGCTAAAGCAACATTGTTTCTTTCGATGTTTTTTGTTACTTCGTTTGTTCCTTTTCCTATTTTACCTGTATCTCTTGCGATTTCTAAAGCTTCGTAAACTTTATCAGCTATTTCTTTTGGTACTTCAAATTTTACATATACTGAATTTGCCATTTAATGTCCTCCATTATCATCTGGCTTTTAACCATCCATAGCAAGTACTATTTAGATAACTACCAATTTTTTAAAATATACTTTTAAAAAACTATTTTTATTATATCTATAACGACTTGTTGTCTGATTAAATGACCTATTTAATAAAATATATTTATATAATAAAAAATATTCTAATTTAAAACTCCTTAATGAGTGATACTCATTCGCTCACAGTTTTAAGTATGTTAAAAATTAGTTATTTATTATTATATATTTACTATAATAAATACTTTATGTTATATTGTTCTACTTTTTCCATAATATATATTCAAATTATTTAATAAAAAAATAGCTTATAATAAAATAGATACATATATAATATTATTGATGATTTTTTTAAAATAAATTAGTTATAGGTGACAAGTTAATGAATCCCTATATAGAAATTCTCAGACCTACAAATGCTTTAATGGCATTTATAGCAGTATTATTAATGGCAATTATAGGCCATACTTATAATTATGAGATAATACTTGGATCTCTATGTGTATTTATAGCAACAGGTTCTGGAAATACAATAAATGATTATTATGATTATGAAATAGATCGGATAAATGCACCAAACAGAACTATACCCTCAGGTAAAATAGAATTAAAAAGAGCATTATATTATAGTCTAATTTTATTTCTAGTATCAATTATATTAGGATTTATAATATCATTAGAAAATGGTATTGTTGTAATTTTATGTACTATTTTAATGATAATCTATGCTTATGATTTAAAACAAAGATGTTTTATTGGTAATTTATGTGTAGCCATACTTACAGGTTTAACATTTGTTTTTGGTGGTCTTATAACAAAAGATGTTAATTTAGGATTTATTCTTGGATTTTTTGCATTTTTAATGACATTATCTAGGGAAATTATAAAGGATATTGAAGATATTGAAGGAGATAAAAAAGAAGATGCACATACTCTTCCAATTATATATGGGACAAAAAAGGCAGTTATGTTAGCTGTTATTCTAAATATTATAACATGTATTCTTAGTCCCTTGTTATATTATTATAATATATTTTCAATAGTATATCTTATCATAATAATTATAGCAGATATTATCTTTGTATATTCAGCATATCTGGCAGTGCAAAATCAGTCAAAAGAATCTATGCATAAAATATCTAAATACATGAAAATAGGAATGTTAATTGCATTTGTATCGTTTGCTATGGGAGCATTATAAAATAAAAAAAAGGAGGACAATAATAGATGGATTTACAAGACATATTATTACATGATGAAACAATTTTTAAAGATGTAAGAGTATTTAATTCAGATTATTTGCCAGAAGAATTTAAATTAAGACAATCACAAATGGAAGAAATGGCTTTCTCATTAAGACCTGCATTACATGGTGGAAAACCATCAAATAATATACTTTTAGGCCCTCCAGCAACTGGAAAAACAACTGCTATAAAGAAATTATTTGAAATGGCTCAACTGGACTGTGAAGATGATATAATATGTGTATATGTAAATTGTCAATTACATTCTACAAAATTTGGTATTTTTTCACAAATATATAAGAAAATATTTGGTCATAATCCTCCTGAAACAGGAGTTCCATTTGCAAGAATATATAATAAAATTATGAATGAATTATATGATACTGATAAAGCATTGATTGTTGCATTAGATGATATTAATCATCTATTTCATGGAAATATTATAAGTCAAATATTTTATGATATTCTACGTGCACATGAATCATATGAAGGTGTAAGAACTGGTATATTTGCAGTACTTTCAGATGTGGAATTTAGATTTATATTGGATAAAAATGTAGGATCTATATTCAATGCTGCAGAAATAAATTTTAAACCATACACATATGAAGAAACATATAATATATTAAAAGAACGTGTAAACTTAGGATTTTATCCAAATGTTATATCTAATGATTTATTAGAGGAAATTACCACGTATACATTTGAAAATGGGGATTTACGATTAGGTATTGATTTACTGCGTATAAGTGGAAATAATGCTGAGGTTAGAGCATCACGTAGAATTGAGTATGGGGATGTTGAAAAGGCATTTAAAGTATCAAAAAGTGTTAGTTTAAGGTATATATTAAATTCATTATCTGATAAAGAAAAAACATTACTTCGTTTTATTACAAGAATGGATAAGAAAAATATAACATCTGGTCAATTATATGAGGAATATAATCGTGAAAATAAGATTGGTTATGCAACATACAATAGACAAATTAATAAATTAGAATTTCTAAGATTAATTGATACAACATACACAGGATCTGGAAAGAAAGGAAATTCAAGGTATATTAATTTAAGATTTGATAGTAAACAAATACAAGAAAATCTACCACAACAAAAACGAAGATCACTGTAAAAATCATGAAAATCAATCTTCATTTTTTTTTAAAAAAGAGAAAAATTTAAGAAATCTATTTTATTATTCACAAGATTTAGCTGTATTTTTTACATTGTATATTTAATATAACATTCACTATTTTTTTATTATTTTTAAAATCTTGTGATATAACATATCTTCTAGTTTTATTTAAAGTTAACATAAAACACCCACATTTTATTAACAAATTATTTTCTTTATAATATAATCAAAGTTAATATAATTAAATTTTAATTCTACTTATAAGGAATAGAAAATCATAAATAACAATATTGTACTTGTAAATATTGCTGATAAATTATATTTTAACTTAATTCTATCTATAAAACTTCTTTTAGGCTTTAAAGATGGTATTTTATTTTTTCTACCAAGATTAAATCGATAAATACCTAAATATTGTCCCATATTTCTTTTTTCTATATTAAATTCTATGTTTTTCATACATCATTTTATGTTATTTTAATAATATAAAGGACATCTTAGGGTAGTTGATAAGTAATAAGGGGTATTGATAAGTAATTAGGAGGGGGTATTGATAAGTATTCTCAGGGGAATTGATAAGTAATAAGAGGGGTCATGATAACTACTAGTTTTAAACATATAAAAGCTGTTTAAAAAAAAAGTAAGAAAAAATATAATAGTCTAAGTAGAAAATTTAAACATGAAAAAAAGTGATAATCTATGTTTCTTTCAACAACTTTCATACTTATAAATTTAATAATCTGGATTATAATCATAGGATTCATAATAGGCATTTATAAAGGTTTAATATTTAACAATGAATAAAAGATAATTAATTTAAGACAATATAATATTATTATGAAAGAGAATAGAAATTTTAAATACTTTGAGACAACAGCAGATATAGGAATAGAAATTCAAACAGAAAATATGACAGATGCATATATAAATGCAGCACTAGCAACACTAAATATAATAACAGATATTGAAAAAATAAAACCCAAAATAACAAAGAAGATACATATAGAATCTGAAGATGAATATGGATTACTATATGATTGGATTACAGAATTACTCATTTTATTAGATAGTGAAAATTTCATAGTATCAAAATACAATATTAAAATATCAAAATATGAAAATACAATAGTAATAGATGGACAAATCTGTGGAGACATCTATGATAGAAATATATATAATTATAAAACAGAAGTAAAGGCCATTACATATCATCAAATGAAAATTACAAATGAAGATAATATATATAATATACAATTTATTGTAGATTTATAAAAAAATAAAAAAAAAGAAGAATTTAATATCATGTTTCAATAATCTCTGAATTTGTATCTAATGATTCTTTTTTAAGTTTCTTTAATTCTTCATTAAATTCTTTCATAAGAATTTGAAACTTAGATCCTTCAGAAGCTGATACCCATTCATATTTAAATCTTCTTTGATCAATACCTAATTCATCTAATATAAATCTAATTAGATGAGCTCTTCTTCTCCATTTATAATTACCAGAATTATAATGACAATCACCTATATGACATCCACCAACAAAAACACCATCTGCACCTTCATGAAATGCCTTAAAAATCATGTCAGGATTTATTCTTCCAGAACACATCACCCTAATTATACGAATATTTGGAGGATACTGCATTCTACAAGTTCCAGCATTATCAGCTCCACCATAACTACACCAGTTACAACAAAATCCAATGATCTTCATATCATCCATATTATTCACCCTCAATAATTTTTTCTTTTTCTCCACTATACATTGGAGGTTTATTTTCTGATACACCAGAAACATATCCAGTATCTTTGGTGTATTTTAATTGTACATTCTGGAATAATCTAGATACAGGTATTTCCATAGGACAAGCATCATCACATTGACCACAATTAATACAACTAAAAGCCATATGTCCTAGACGTATTCCATGCATTAATAATGGATCAGGTTTTTGGGATGGATGTTCTTTAAATTCCTCCTTTTCCATGGAACATGTAACACAATTACAAACAGGACAAACATCTCTACATCTAAAACATTTTATACATCTATTTAGAATATCTTCTTTTTCTTCTTTTGTAAATTCAGTTTCTAAATATTTTTTCTGTGTTCTTTTTGCCATTTTCTTCATAACTTGTTCAATTTTAGAACGTATAACTAACTGTTTTTCTGATGGTTTTTTTACTTCAATATATTCATTATCAATTGCATATTGAACTAATTCTTCTCCACGTGGAGTGTTTATTTCAACAAATGTATAACCTTTTGATGAACCCCAATTTCCACAGGCAATATCTGCTTTTCGTGGAATTTTTAATTCACATCTTTGACAATTTTCTCGTCTACCATAACCTTCATCTTCAAGGTCATCCATCTTAATTGATTTTTCACTTCCATCTTTAAGTTCTACAATAAATTTACCCTTATTTATCTCCTCAGAAACAATATCTTCAGGATCCAATTCATAGAATAATCTAATCATTTCTTCAGCTACTGCAGGACGTACTGTTCCACCACAATTTAATCCAATCATATATACATTGTCCCTGTCAATTCCAACTCTTTTAATAATCTCATCTATTGCCATTGCATCACATGGCTTTGTAGTTACTGCAATTATTTCTTCTTTCAGGTATCTTGCAATAATGTCTGAAATCATGGTAGGAGCACAATGTAGTGAACCTGCAGTATCAATTAATTTACTAGAATCAGTAGTATAGGTAGGTATTCCATCGTAAAGATTATTACCCTTTGATATATTTAAAACACCATCAACTTTCTTTGAATCAAGTAATGATTTTAAGATTGCTGTAACAGCACCACCATTTTCACCCTTTTCAATGATTTTAGGATCTTTTGCTCTAACTTGTAAATATTTCATTATAATCACCAACTATAATTTACCATCAATTTCATCAATTACTTGGGCTATTGTTTTTAATTGATTATCATTATCACAGATAGTATCATTAAATCTCTGTGTTATACCCATACTATTTGTAAATGAACCATTCTTTTCATACCATGCCTTTACTGGTATTTGAAAACTACTCTCATTGGTGGTATTTAGTGTATCAAATGAAATTATAATTTTGTTATTAAAAATATCATTTTTCATAAAATTAGTTAAATTGATATCAGTAAAAATAATAACATCAGAATCATTTATTTTAGATATAATCTCGTTGATTGATGTTGATTTTACATGATGAAGTACAGAGTAACTATTTGGATATTTAGGTAATGGTAGAATTTTTAATTTATTATTTTCTACATATTCAATAATCTTATTATAATTATCTGTTGAATCGATTTTATTGATTATTAAAATAGCGTTCTCATCTATTTTTTCATGTTCTAATATTGATGGTATCTCATCATATGAATTGATTTTAATGAATTTATCACTATTATATCCTGTTAAATTTTTTGTTTTATTTATATTGATAGTATAACAGTTGTTTTTCTTGGCATGGATGATTCTACGACCAATCAATGCATTTTCTCTATATATATCTCCAATTGTGATTATATAATTAGCATTACTTATATCATCATAAGATGCAATTATATTGGCATCTGTTTTATTGAAATTATTTTCATATGCCAATAGTGTATAGTCATGTTTTTTTGTAAATTCCATTAATCTATCTAAATCAACATTATCTGTTTTTCCAGAGGTGAGGATAGTAACATCTTTATTATCTTTTAATATTTTAGTTACATTATCTATCAAACTAGTATAATCTGTACTTTGCTTGATTTTATTATTTATAAATAGGTTTATATTATCAGTACAATTATTACAATTACGACCTTCATTTATTGAATGGTCTTTGTATGAGTTAATACCTACTATTTTTTTATTTTTACTTATAATATTTAAACCACAGCCTACACTGCATGTGGGGCAAATAGTATGTTTTATTTTTAACATAAAATCACCAACATGTTAAAATTGTAAATTCAAATTTCTTTTTATTTTCTTGTGAATGTTTTAATTTCTAAGTATTAATAATGATTAATCATTATAAATATAATATAAATTATATATATAAACACAACTATATAAATATTTCAAAATAAGAACAATATTTCCTAAAAATAGTTAAAATACTAAAATATTTATAGATAGAAAATTGATTTAATTTTAAAAGTCATAATATAATTAAAAAAAAAGATAATATAATATAAATCTCAACCATAACTAAAAATAAGATATTATTATAAGTAATCTAAAGAATAATAATTTCATATAACAATAAAATAAAAGTATTATTTCTAACAAAATTATAACATATTATAATAAAAATATGAAATTAACATAAAGTTAAAAAAAATTAAATATTTATTTTAACATTTAATAATTCACAACATTATATAATATAATTTTAAATAAAGACAAAGAGTGTGAAAAAATGGTAGGAAAAGGAGATTTAGAAAAAGTTAGAGATTGTGTATATGAAATTCCATCATCAGCAAGAAAAGATATGAGAGTTCCTGCTAGAATTTATTTAGATGAAGAATCAATAAAAACATTAGAAGATGGAGCAATTGAACAAGTAGCTAATGTAGCATGTCTTGAAGGAATACAGAAAAGATCAATAGGATTACCAGATATTCACTTTGGATATGGATTTAGTATTGGAGGAGTAGCAGCATTCTCTGAAATTAATGGAGTAGTAAGTCCTGGAGGAGTAGGTTTTGATATTAACTGTGGAGTAAGACTACTAAAAACAAATCTTACAAAACAAGACATACAACCTCATCTTAAAGATCTTGTTAATGAATTATTTAATAAAGTACCATCAGGTCTTGGAAGTAATGGTATAAAACACTTAAAAGAATCTGAAATAGATGATGTACTAGAAAATGGTGCTAAATGGGCAGTAGAAAATGGATTTGGATGGGAAGAAGATCTTAAATTCCTTGAAGAAAATGGTTGTATGGAAGGAGCAGATGCTAGTTTAGTAAGTACAAAGGCAAAAAGAAGAGGTATACCACAGCTTGGATCACTTGGAAGTGGAAATCATTTCCTAGAAATTCAATCAATAGGTGATATATATGATGAAGAAATTGCAAAAGCATATGGTCTAGAAAAGGATCAAGTAGTAGTATTAATACATACAGGTTCTCGTGGATGTGGATATCAAATCTGTGCAGATAATCTACGTGAAATGGATAAAACTGCAAAAAGATTAAAATTAAATCTACCAGATAGACAACTTGCATGTGCACCAATAGATTCTGATGAAGGACAAAACTACTTAAAAGCAATGGCTGCAGGTGCAAACTATGCATGGACAAATAGACAAATGATTCAACATTGGGTAAGAGAATCATTTGAAAATATTTTAAAACAAGATGCAGAATCATTAGGTTTAAATGTATTATATGATGTAGCACATAACATAATTAAAAAAGAACAACATAAAATTGGTAAAATTAATAGAAATATGTATGTACATCGTAAAGGAGCAACACGTGCATTTGGTCCTGGAAGAAAAGAAATTCCACAAGAATATAGAAGTGTAGGTCAACCTGTACTCATACCAGGTACTATGGGAACTTCATCCTATATATTAGCTGGAACTGAAACTGCAATGGATGAAACATTTGGGTCTACAGCACACGGAGCTGGAAGAGTACTTAGTAGGTCTGGTGCAAAACGTGAATTTACTCCAGAAGAAATATCAAAAGATTTAGCAGATAAAGGAATTATTCTTAAAGCAAATTCACAACCAGTTATTGCTGAAGAAGCACCTAATGCATATAAAGATGTTGATTCAGTTGTAAAAACTGCTGATAAAACAGGTATAAGTAAACTTGTTGCTCAAATGAAACCATTAGGTGTAATTAAGGGGTAAACTTAATGATTGGTATTATTGGTGGAACAGGAACAAAAGCATTACTTGAAACATACTCTATTGTAGATAAAAAAGATGTTAAGACAGAGTATGGACAGGCTCCACAAATCACTATATTGGATATTAATAATAAAGAAGTAGCATATATTCCAAGACATAGTCAAGGACATAGTGTACCTCCACATAAAATTAATTATAGAGCAAATATTGAAGCATTAAAAACAATTGGTGTAAATCAAGTTTATGCAACTAACTCTGTGGGTTCTTTAGATACAAATATAGAACCTGGAAGTATATTAATACCAGATAACTTCATAGATTTTACACATAATCGTGTTTCAACATTCTTTGATAATGAAGTTGTACATATTGATTGTACAAATCCTTACTGTGAAACACTTAGAACTAATTTAATAACTGGTAATGATGTACATCCCTATGGAATATACATTGCTACAGAAGGTCCACGATTTGAAACTGGTGCTGAAATACAGTTTTATAAGTTAATAGGTGGAAAAGTTGTGGGTATGACAGGAGTTCCAGAAGTTGTTCTTGCAAAGGAAAAACAGATGTGTTATAGTAGTATTTGTGCAGTAACAAATTATGCGGCAGCTATATCACCAAATAAACTAACAATTACAGAAGTTATTGATGCTATGAAGGATTGTGAAGAAAAATTAATTAAACTTATTACAAAAACCATTAAAAACACTGTTGTTAGTAGAGATTGTGGATGTCAGCATATATTAGATGATGCAATTATTTAAATAATATTAAATATAACAAGAGTTATATTTTAAATAAAGAGTATAATAATAAGGGGTTTATATATGACTAATGAGATTATAAGAGAAATTGAAGAATTAAAAAAAGAAAAAAATGCCATAATTCTTGCTCATAATTATCAACCAAAAGAAATACAAGAAATAGCTGACTTTGTAGGGGATTCACTAGAATTATGTATAAAAGCAAATAATGTGGATGAAGCAGATATTATAGTATTTTGTGGTGTTAATTTCATGGCAGAAACTGCTTCTATTATTAGTCCAGATAAAAAGGTATTATTACCAGATAATAGAGCTAATTGTCAAATGGCAGACATGGTTTCACTTGATGAATTGAAAAAAGCAAAAGCTGAACATCCAGATTGTGAAGTAGTATTGTATGTAAATAGTAGAGCAGAAACTAAAAGTGAAGCTGACATAGTATGTACTTCTGCAAATGCTGGTAAAATAGTTTCTAGTTTAAAATCTGATAATTTTATATTTGCACCAGACCATAATTTAGGTATCTACTCAGCAAAACAATCAGGTAAAAATCCAATAATAGTTCCTGAAGATGGACATTGTTATGTACATACAATGTTTAAACCAGAAGATATTAAAAAAGCACGAGAAGATTATCCAAATGCTAAAATAGTGGTTCATCCAGAATGTAACGATGATGTAAGACAATTAGCAGATTATGTTGAAAGTACTGGTGGAATGGTTAGACTTGCAAAAGATCCAGAAATTAAACAATTGGTTGTTGGAACTGAAATAGATCTTGCTACACGACTTACAAGAGAAAATCCTGGAAAGGAATTTATTCCCCTCAGACGTGATGCTTTCTGTTTAACAATGAAGATTATTACTCTTGAAAAAGTACTTGAAGCACTTAAAGAAGAAAAATATGAAGTTGTTGTTGATAAAGAAATTGCTGCTAAGGCACGTGTTGGAATACAAAAAATGTTAGATTTATCATAAATAAATCTTTTTTAACTATTTTTTTATAATCCCCTATTATTTTGTAACATAACTTTTAAATATTTTCTAGTAATATAATTTAAATATAAATTTCTAATGGAGAGGAGTATTATAGATAAATTATTTAAAATTGATAAAACAATTATTGTAGGTTTAGGTCTTATTATTCTTGGATTTATCATACTAGTAACAGATTTTATAGACTCATTTGTTACTAATCTACTATGGCCTCTTCTAGAAGGATCATCAGAAGGAAAAACAGTACTATTTCTTGGTATGTTAGGATTAATACTTATTATCTCATCACTTATTAATCAAAATAATAGTATTAAGCATAGATTATATCCAGATAATGATTATCATTTAAAATATATTCTATTTGTTGTTGTAATTCTTCTATGTTGTGCTGTTTTAGGATTGATTATTGAATTTTATATTAGATATAAACTTGGAATATCCTTTTTTACAATATTAACATCACTTGATCCTAGTACAAGTACTACAAGTCCAATGCATTCACATGCCTATAAATCAATACTAGGATATTTATCAAAAAGTTTTGTACCTGCACATGTAAATACAAGCTCATCAATACTTAAATTTGTATTTCCATATGCATTGATAGTAGTTCCTATTTGGATTGTATCATTCATATGTGGTGTAATTGGATTGTCTGATATGAAACCATTACATAAAGCAATTACAACCATAGCTCTAACACTTGCATTAATAGGTATACTAGATGGAGGTATGTTTTCTCAGCCATTTCTTATTGGTATAGGATTTTTATTGTTAATGTATTTTTCTAATGGAAAAATTGGTATAAAGTACTTTATTAAACCTGTTGTAATAATGGGTTATATATTACTTGTTGGAATGATTATAGAAGTTGGTGGTAGTGATATGTCATATCATACACTTAGTGTTATAAATCAAACAGAACCTGTTGACATGTCACAGTACAATGTTACAAATATTGAAGTACATGGGGATGTTACAACATATACACTAGCTACAAAAACAGATGATAAACAATTAATTCGACAGATATTTGCCTCATTTAAGGGAAAGGCTGATGTAACATTTATGAGTTGGAATTTCTATTCTTATTTAGATAATCCTACAATGAGACAAAGACAAGCTGCAAAAAACATATCCTAATTTTTTATTTTTTTTTAGATTTTTATTTTATTAAACATCATATAAAATAGAATTTAGTAAGGTTTTAAATATATTTTCTTATTTTTTTTTATCTATAACTTTTTTTGAATATTTCTAATTAATATATGTCTTATAAAAAATATAAATTAGAAATGTTATTTTTTTTGATACATTTTTTTTTCATTAAATAATCATAATTATAATATTATATAACATACAAAAATAATATTACATTTTTTTAAATTTAATGATTTTTTTATAAAAATTCTATAATAAAATTGTGATTTCATGAAGATTAGTATTATCATACCCACATATAATGAAGAGGAATTTCTTCCTGATTTATTAAAAAGTATTAAAAGACAAGATTTTAAGGATTTAGAAGTTATTATAGCTGATGCTAATTCCACAGATAAAACAGTTGAAATTGCTAAATCATACATGTGTAAAGTTGTACCTGGTGGTCTTCCAGCTGTTGGACGTAATAATGGTGCAAAAGTAGCTAAGGGTGAAATATTATTATTTTTAGATGCTGATTCAGTATTAACTAATAATTATATAACATCTACTATTGAAGAATTTGAATTACATAATTTAGGTATTGCTATTACTCAAATTGTTCCATTGGAGAAGGGTTTTATCAATGAAATATCTCATGAAATAGCTAACTATCTAACCAAACAAATATCTCATATAAAACCACATGGTGCTGGTTGTTATGGTATGATTACATATAAATCATTACATGAGAAAGTCAATGGTTTTGATGAATCATTAGATTTTGGTGAAGATACAGATTATATTGAAAGAATTGCTAAAATAAGTCGTTTTAAAGTTCTTGAAAATCCACGTTTACTAATTTCTACTAGAAGATTAGAAGAGGAAGGATTAAAGGAAATTACATTAAAGTATGCAAAAAGTACTGCTAAACAATTGGTTGGTCAAAAAGTGACATTAGAGGAGTTAGGTTATAGTTTTGGACATGGTAGTTCAAAGAAAAATAGAATTCTTTACTCATTATGTGGTGAAGGATTAGGTCATGCAATTCGTAGTGGGGTAGTTATTGAATATTTAATTAATGAAGGTTATGATTTAATTGTATTTGCAAGTGATAGGGCTTATGATTATTTAAGTTCTAAATTTGATAATATATATTATATTGGTGGATTCAATACTGTTTATGAAAATAACTCTGTTCGTAATAGAAAAACATTTGTATATAATATGAAGGATGTGCCTAGTGATTTAAAAAATAATATGACTAAAATGTTTAATTTAGCTCATAAATTTAAGCCTGATGTTATAGTATCTGATTTTGAATTCTATTCAAATTTATTATCACATATACTTCGTATACCCTTAATTAGTATTGATAATATGCATGTATTAACAGAGGCCAAGTATTCAACACCAAATAAATATGCAAAGGACAGATTATTTAGTGAATCAGTGGTTCATGCTTTTATTCAAAATGCTAAGAAAACATTAATATATTCATATTTCTTCCCACCACTTAAAAATACAGAAAACACAAGATATGTTTATCCAATACTCAGGGATAAAATATATCAACTTAAGCCTACAGATGGAGATTATATACTAGTATATCAGACAAGTACATCAAACAATGAATTAATAGAACTATTAAAGAAAAATCCACAACAAAACTTCATTGTATATGGCTTTCATGTGGATAAAAAAGAGGATAATGTATTATTTAGATCATTTAGTGAAGATTTATTATATAAGGATTTTAAAGATGCAAAATGTGTAATAACAAATGGTGGATTTTCATTTATTACAGAAGCACTTCAATTAGGAAAACCAATACTAAGTATACCTGTAAAGAAACAATTTGAACAAATACTAAATGCAATTTATCTGGATAAATTAGGTTATGGAGAACATCATAGTAAGATTAACCAGGCAATTCTAGATAATTTCATAGAAAAAATACCTGTATATAAGAAAAATATTTCTGAAAAATATGTAAAACCTAAAAATAACAATGAAACATTGAATATACTAAAGGAAACTATTGAAGAAGTAATAAATAACTAAAATCCTTTTCTATTTTTTTTGATAATATGAATTATATAACTGCTAAAACTATTCTTACACCAGTAAATTACTCCTCAAAATGGTTTGGAATAGATTATACAATGAATTTATATAGAGGTTGTAATCATGGTTGTATATATTGTGATAGTAGAAGAAATATCTACAATATAACTGATTTTGACACGGTACAAATTAAAAAAGATGCTATATCTATTTTAAGAAATGAATTACGACATAATAAAAAGGGTATTATTGGAAATGGGGCTATGAGTGATCCATACAATATTTTAGATGAAAAATATGAATTAACAAGAAAATCATTAGAATTAATAGAAAAATACAATTATGGGATATTTATTACAACAAAAAACAACTTAATTATAAGAGATATGGATGTACTAAAAAGAATTAAGAATAAACTCATTAGTATAACAATCACAACACCTAATGATAAATTAGCATCTATTATTGAACCGAATGTTTCTGTTTCATCAAAGAGATTTAAGGCAATGAAAAAACTTAATGAAAATAATATTCCCTGTGGAATCATGTTACTACCAGTACTTCCATTTATAACAGATAAAACAAATGATATTAAAAAACTCATAAAACTAGCATATAAAAATCATGCAAGATTTATATATCCATCGAGTATGGGTATGACTCTATCTGAAAATCAGCGTACATACTTCTATAAAAAATTAGATGAATCATTTCCAAATCTCAAGGAAAAATATAGAAAAATATATAATGATAACTACACATGCACAACTAGAAATTATGAGTTGTATGATGTGTTTAAACAAAAATGTGATGATTATGGTATATTATATAAAATGAGTGATATAATTAAGATTTATAGAAAGGATACAGATAAGCAATCCACATTATTTAAATAGAAAATATAGGGAAAAATAATTATCCCTGTAAATGTTTAAGTAATGGTTTTTCAAATGATTCATATGATGGTGTTTTTCCAGTAAATATTTCAAATGCCTTAATTCCCTGATTTATTAACATGTGTGTTCCAGGAATTGTTGTTGCTCCCTGTTTTTTTGATTGTTTTAGTAGTTGTGTCTCTAATGGATTGTATATAATATCCATAACAGTATGTTTAGATGAAATTTTATCAGTTTTAATGGGAGGTGCAACTTCATCTTTAGGATACATTCCAATAGGAGTTGTATTGATTATAATATCAACATCATCAATCACATTATCAGTTTTTTTAATATTAATAAAATCTATATTTTCAAAGTTCGTCTGATTTTTAAGATTAGTAATTAATTTTTGAGCATTATCTTTACTTCTATTTGCAACTATCAATTGATTTATATTTTTATTTAATAATGTGAATGTTATAGCCTTTGAAGCTCCACCTGCACCAATTATCATTATGTTTTTGTCTTTTAATGAAGTGTATTTTTCAATTGATACTATAGCTCCAATACCATCAGTATTATATCCCTTTGCAATTCCATCTTTAAAATTTATAGTATTTACTGCACCAATTTTTTCTGCAGTTTCATCTATTTCATCAAGATATGGGATAATGGTAGTTTTATGTGGTATTGTCACATTTAAACCTTTAATATTCAAGGTTTTTGCTGATGTTATTACATGTTTTAGATTTTCAACTTCTACATGGAATGGAACATATTTATAATCCATATTCATTAATTTATATGCATTGTTATGCATTGGTGGTGAAAAGCTATGTTCTATAGGATGTCCTATAACTCCTGTTATTAATGTTTTTCCTGTTATCATACAATTACCTTTTAAAGTTTTTATCTTAAATTTTAAAAAATTCTTTATATAATAAAATATATATCTTTTAAATAATTTGTAGATAATTATAAATCCCTACTTAAATATTCATCTATATGTTGTTGTAATTATTTAAATAGGTGTTTAATTATTATATAGATTGTTTTTTAAGGATATGGATTAATTATTTTAAAATCATACACTATGATTTTTAGTAATTAGTTAATATCATGTTAAATTGTTTTATTTATTCTAATTTATTTATCCATAAATAAAGAGTTATGTGTATGTATTCTAGTATAATTTAAAATAATTTAAAGGGACAAGTATGTACTTGTATAATTTAATAAAAGGAGTATAATAGTCATGGAATTTAATAAACCAAGAGGAACACGTGATTTTCTTTTTGAGGATATGGAAGAGCGAAATTATGTTGAAAATACTATAAGAAATGTTGTTGAAAATTATGGATTTAAGGAAATAAAAACACCAATATTTGAAGATTTAGAATTATTCACAACAAAATCTGGTGAAGGAATAAAAGAGGAAATATATCATTTTCAAGATAAAGGTGGAAGAGATTTAGCTTTAAGACCAGAACTTACAGCAAGTGTAAGTAGATTATATAATAACAATCTTCAAAAATCTGCAAAACCACTGAAAATGTATTATTTTGGCAGTTGTTTTAGATATGAAAGACCACAAGCAGGTAGATTTAGGGAATTTTGGCAGTTTGGTATAGAAGTTATTGGTGGAGTACCAATTTATAATGAAGCTGAAATTATAGCAATGGCTAATGAGGCATTAACTCAGGTTGGAATTAAAAATTATGAGATTAACATTGGACATCTTGGTATTATTAAAGGTGTTTTAAATCAATTAAATATTTCATCACAACAACAAACTGCCATAATTGCAAGTATAGATAAGGAAGACTATGAATTACTTGATAAATTATTAGAAGATAACGATATTTCAAGTGAATATAAAAATATAATTACAAGTATTATTAATATAAAAGGTAGTCGTAGTGATTTAGAAACATTAAAACAATTACTTGAAGATATACCTGAGAGTTTTGAAGCTTTAGAAAATCTTGATAAAACATTAGAGGTTCTTGAAGTATTTGGTTTTGATGATTATGTTGTTAATTTATCAATAGCAAGGGGACTTGATTATTATACTGGTATTGTATTTGAAATATATGTACCAGATTTAGGTGCTGAGAAACAAATTACAGGTGGAGGAACATACAACCTCACAGCATTATTTGACTCAGAAAAAGTGGAATCCACAGGTTTTGCATTTGGTTTTGATAGAATAATGGAAGCATACCATAGACAAAACATACAAGTACCTATAAGTTCTAAACCAAAAGTACTTGTTATTCCTGTGAAAAAAGAATTTAAATTAAATGCTATAGAAGTAGCACAACAATTACGAGCCCATAATATTGTTACAGATATAGATCTTAAGGGTAAAAAACTTAAAAAGAACCTATCCTATGCTAATAATCATAACTTCAATAAAGTTATAATGATAGGTCAACAAGAAGTTGAAGATGAAACAGTAACAATTAAGGATATGGATTCTGGATGTCAGGAAACAATACCACAAAATACTGTTGTATCTGAATTACTAAAATAGGGATAAACATGATAAAACCAAACTTTAGACATATTATAAATGGTAAAAGATTAGCAACTGCCATAGCCCAAGATTATAAAACAGGTGAAGTATTAATGGTTGCATTTATAGATGAAGAAGCTTTTAATAAAACCATACAAACAAGAAAAGCTCACTACTATAGTACAAGTAGAAATATGATTTGGTATAAGGGAGAAGAATCAGGACATATTCAAGAGATAAAAGAGGTTCTTCTAGATTGTGATGAAGATGCAATAATATTTAAAGTAAAACAAGTAGGTGGAGCATGTCATACAGGACATTATTCTTGTTTTTATAAGAAATTATCAGATGATGAAGAAGTTGTGACTGAATATGAAGATAAGGTATTTGACCCTGAAGATGTATATGAAAAATAAGGAGATGTTTTATTGGTTAAAATAGTGCCAGATACTAGTATAATTATAGATCAACAAGTAAGTGTTTTAGTTCAAGATTTATATAAAGGTGCAGAAGTATTAATACCAGAGGCTGTTCCATCAGAAATTGAAAACCATGCAAATAAAAGAAAAGAAATAGGTTATCAAGGACTTGAAGAATTAAAAAAACTACAACAACTAAGTACTGAAGGAATAATAACATTAGAATATGTTGGAAGAAGACCTAAACTAGATGAAATATCCATAGCAGGTGGTGGGGAAATTGATGCTATGATAAGAGATATTGCAAGAAAATATCATGCAATTCTAGTAACAAGTGATAAATTACAGAAAGAAATAGCAGAAGCACAAGGTGTGGAAACATATTTCTATAAAAAAGAAGTAGAACCTATTTCAACTGGTCCAACAGAACTAGAATCATATTTCTCAAAGGATATATCATCAATACATTTACGGGAAAATACAACACCCATGGCAAAAAAAGGAACACCAGGTCATATTGAATTAATAGAACTAGATTATGTTCCATTAAGATATAGGGATTTAGATAGAATATCAAAGGAAATTATAGAACAATCAAAGAAAAGACATGATTGTTTTATTGAAATTGATAAAAGAGGAGCTACAGTAATTCAATTTGGAGATTTAAGAGTAACTATTGCAAAACCACCATTTTCTGATGGATTTGAAATAACTGCAATAAAACCTGTGAATAAACTTGACTTGGATGATTATGATGTATCTGATAAATTACTTGAAAGATTATCAAACGATGCAAAAGGAATACTCATAGCAGGATCTCCTGGTGCAGGTAAGTCAACATTTGCACAGGCTCTTGCAGAGTATTATTATTATGATATGGAACAAATGGTAAAAACCATGGAATCTCCAAGAGATTTGAATTTAGATGATAACATAACACAATATGCACCTCTTGAGGGAGATATGGAAAATACTGCAGATATACTTCTTCTTGTAAGACCTGACTTCACAATATTTGATGAAGTTAGAAAAACAAGGGATTTTGAAATCTATTCTGATATGAGATTAGCTGGTGTTGGAATGATAGGAGTAGTTCATGCTACACGAGCAATTGATGCTGTTCAAAGATTTATTGGACGACTTGAATTAGGTGTTATTCCATCTGTAATTGATACAACAATTTATATTAATAATGGTGAAATAGATACAGTATATTCAATAGAATTAACAGTAAAAGTTCCAACAGGTATGCTTGAAGCTGACTTGTCACGACCTGTAATTGAAATAAAAGACTTTGAAAGTGGTGAATTATTCTATGAAATATATACATATGGTGAACAAACTATAGTGATGGATATTAATAAAACTCAAAGACAGGATGATGATAAAGAAGATCAAAAGAGTCCTGTTAGTAAAATTGTTGAAAGAGTTATAAGAAAAGAAGTAAATAAGGTGGCTCCACATGCAATTATGGAAGTATCCTTGATATCAGATAAACGTGCACTTCTTGAAATTGATCCAGATCATACTGGTGCTGTTATTGGTAAAAATGGAAGAACAATAGCACAAATTGAAGAACGTGCTGGTATTAGTATTGAAGTTGAAGAATTAGAAGTAAAGGATATTGATAATAGATCACCTATAAATGTAAATGTTTCTGGTAATTATTTATCATTAAACTTTAGAAAAGAAGATATTGGTTCTAGCTATGATATTATAGTAGAAGATGAATATCTATTCACAGCAACAGTTGGTAAAAAGGCAAATATTCGTCTTAAAAAAGATATTGAAATGGCAGAAATTGTTATTGAAGCCATGAAAAAAGGTGAACCAGTGTATGCTAGATTAAGAAATGAGGATTTATATTGAGGTTATTAAAATGAAAATTAGTGTTTCAACATTAGGATTATATCCTGCAACAATGGAAAATATTTTAGACTTTGTAACAGAACAAAAATTAGATTATCTTGAAGTTATTAAAGAATATCCATATGATGAAGTGGGTGCAGATGTATTTGAATCATATGATCTTGGTTTAAGTATACATGCACCAATGTCTGATGTTAATATTGCCTCTCATGTTAAGAAAATAAGAGATATTTCTGTTGAATTAATGGTGGATTCATTTAAATTAGCAAATGATTGGGGAGCAGAACGTGTAGTTGTACATCCTGGTACAATACCTATTATGGCACTTAAATATCCTGAAAAAATATTAAAATATAATGTGGAATCATTGATTAAATGTCAACGTGCTGCACAAGAGTATGGTGTTATGATGTGTGTGGAAAACATGCCATTATTTGAGAGAATGTTATATACTAATGTTGATGCTTTATTTGATTTAGTAGATAATGAGATTCATTCTGGTATTACATTAGATGTTGGTCATGCACATAACAATGGATTTGCTCCAGAGAACATGTTTAAATCTGATAATATTCATCATATTCATCTAAGTGATAATGATGGTTCATATGATATGCATCATGCTCTAGGTTCTCATAACATTGATTTTCCTAAAATATTTGATATTCTCAAACAAAAGAAATATGATGATATATGTGTAATAGAAGTTAGAACTCTACAGGGAATATTAAAAAGTATAGATTATTTAAAGGATATTAATATATTATAAGGGAGTTGTGTTATAATTTCAATGTATTCAATATTATTAAATGATAGAGTAATAGTAAAGGATGAAAATGCTCATAATTTGTATAATAAACGTTATTATGGAAATTTAACAGATTCTGGACTTGAATTATCTTTTATAGAAGCGTTATTTCTATTAACTAAAAATAAGATAGAAATTTATGACGATGATAAACTCATAACAAAAGAGGATTTAACAGATATTATAAGACAAAAACATATATTTTCACATTATCTTGTATATAAGGATCTTCGAATAAGGGGTTATATTATAAAAACAGGTTTCAAGTATGGTAGTGATTTTAGAATATATGAAAGGGGACATGCACCAGGAGATGGACATTCCAATTTTCTAGTAAAAATATTATCAGAAGAACAGGAAATAAAGGTACGTGACTTCTCAAGTTATGTTCGTGTAGCTCATGGTGTACGTAAAACACTACTACTTGCAGTTGTTGATGATGAATATGATATAACATACTATGATATAGAATGGACAAAACCATGAAAAAATAATATATTAAAATGAATAGGGAGTGTAATAAATTGAATATGATAGATCCATGGGGTTCTTCAATAATAGACTATGATAAACTTACAGAACAGTTTGGTATTAAACCATTTACAGATGTGGTAGATGATATACCACATGCTAGTAAATTAATGACACGTGGTATAATCTTTGGACAAAGGGATTATAATAAAATAACTGATGCTCTAAATAACAACAAACCATTTGCTACTATGACTGGAATGATGCCAAGTGGTAAAATGCACATTGGTCATAAAATGGTAGTAGATCAATTAAAATGGTACCAGGAAAAAAATGCTGATATTTATGTATCAATAGCAGATATGGAAGCATATGCAGCAAGAGGTATAAGTAAGGAAAAATCAAGGGAATTAGCATTAAATGAATATATTACAAACTATATAGCTCTAGGATTAGATGTTACTCGTGATAACTTCCATCTTTATCTTCAATCAGAAAATGATGATGTTAAAAATCTAGCATATATAATAGGTAAAAAAGTTACATTTAATCAGATGAGAAGTATTTATGGATTTAATAATTCAACAAATATTGCTCATATATACACACCACTACTACAAGTAGCAGATATTCTTCATCCACAACTTAAAAAATATGGAGGTCCAAAACCTGTAATTGTACCTGTAGGACCAGATCAGGATCCACATATTAGATTAACAAGAGATCTTGCAAGTAAATTTAATGAAGAATATGGATTTATAGAGCCATCAGCAACGTTCCACAGATTCATGACAGGACTTACTGGAGAAAAAATGAGTAGTAGTAAACCAAAAAGTGCAATATATTTAACTGATTCATTAAAAGATGCTGTGAAAAAAGTTAAAAGTGCAAAGACTGGTGGTCGTGAAAGTTTAAAAGAACAAAAAGAACTTGGTGGTATGCCAGATAAATGTTCAATATATGAATTATTAGTTTATCATTTAATTGATGATGATAAAAAATTAGAAGAAATAAGAAGTAAATGTTTATCTGGAGAGATACTATGTGGTAATTGTAAAGGATGTGCAAGTGAATTAATAACAGACATGTTTGAAGAACTTGATCAAAAACGTGAAGAAGCAAGAAAAATTGCAAATACTTTACTAAAATAAGTAAAATTCTGTTTTTTACTTATAAACTCTTTTTTTTAAACTATTTTTTTAGTGATTTTTTTTCTACTTTAGATTATTTTTATTCAAAAAATAGATAATATAACTAAATACCCAATAGGAGTATATAGTATAGACTTAAATATTAATTTTTATATAATTATTACCTATATTATAGTTTATTTTTTCTATTATTGAAATATGGAAAAATCAAGTTTATATAAACAACTACTAAAAAGGAGAGTATATGTATGGAAGAAGAATTACAAGAAATTTGGACTAATTATGATAGACAAACAGTATTTAATTATGTGGAAACTCGTTTACATCACTACTTATTCACAAAAATATTTAAAGATGAAGCAGAAATAATGAGTAAAATCATTGAAATTGATGAAAGAGAACTTAAAGGATTTAAAATAGATTATTATCTTAATATTCCAGAAACTATGGATTTAATTCAGAATTTTTCAAAATTAGAAACACAACTTGAAGGAAAAAATCTATCAGAAAATCCATATTCTGAAATTCTTAGTCTTATAAAATATATGTTTGAAAATGTTAAAAACAACGATACAAATAAGATTAATAATAAAAACTTCAATGATGATGCACTTGCAAATATAAATGACAGTATTTTATCCAGTAAAAAAGAAATATCAGCAATACTTAAAAAAGATTGTTTTAAAGATATAGATACACCAGATATTATTGATATTAATTTATTAGAAGATGCATGTAAAAATACTGATGATATATTTAATTTAGCAAGAGTTTATGAAGTATATGATGAATTATTTGTATTTCCTACTAAAATTGAATTATACAATACAATAACCAAGGAAATACTTCCTGCTATGAGTAATGATAAATTATTTGAATTATATGTATTACTTAACACTTTAGAAGTTCTTGAAACTACAAAAGGTACTATTACATTCCAAAAAGCTGGTGTTAGGGAACTAGCTGAATATTACTTCCAAGTTGAAGAAAATAATATGGAACATACAACAGTAATGCAAATATTCTTCCATGATTTACCAGAAGAATTAGAAGCAAAATTCAAACCAATTCTTAAATATCCATACATTTGTTTACGTATGAAAAATACTGTTAAAGCTCGTAATTTAACTCGTGTAAGTTATTTATTACTTGAAATTGAAAGAATTACAGATAATCAAATTAAATATAAATGTAAAGCTACAGAAGATATACGTAACATTCTTGTTGTATGGGATCATAGATTATTCAACGATGAAAAATCACATATTAAAGTTCTAGATTATAAAACATTACAAATGGGATTAAATAAGTCATTTGGTAATATTTTCAAATTCCCTAATATTGAAAATGTTGATGCAATTCTTGAATACATACCATACTTTGAAGATACAAGTAATGAATTTATGAAAGTTGAAGGTGGACAACGTTACTATGATGATGAAGCTGACTTCTTTAAAGATGATTTATATCAAGAAAATATATATAGAACCTTTGATAATCTAAAGGATTGGGAAGAAAAAGGATGGAAATATATTAATAACCATGAATTAATTAAAAGACTTGATCTTTTAACAATCATGAAAGTTCTTTATCTTATCATGCAGAAAGAAAATACTAGACCAGGGTTTTTAGGAAAACTTATGCAGGATGGTACAGTATTAACAATTCTTAAAAGATTAGAAGAAATTAGAAATGTTAATGAAAGTGAAATTACTGAATTATATTCACCATATAAAAAACTTAAATGTTGTCCTATACATGATCCTGATTTCTATGCTGAAAAAGAAAAGGAAATGGATGATCTTTTAAGTAGAAAAGCTGATGAAGTAGATGAATAATGTTATTCATCATACTTTTTCATTTTTAAATTATTTTTATACTTGTATTACTTTTTTTAGTTTTATTTTTAAGTTATTATTAATTATTACTTTTTTATATTTTTTTAATTAAAAGTTAATACAATATCATTACTTATTATAGTATATTGTTAATGAATTTATGATATTTTATTCTTTAGAGTTGTTTAATCCAATTAAAAAAAGTAATACTTTATATAGTATGAGTAATATAATTTATAATTGTAAGAATTAATACTAAATATTTAAAAAGTATTAATAATTACGTATCATAAATAGATTTATTAAAATGTAAAATTAGTATTTATTAATATTTATTTTTCTAAAAGAAATAGCTAATTAATAGATAATAAAAAAATAGCCTAGTTAACATCTATGTAATATAATTTCCTCTTGAATTATTTATAATAAAAAAAATACAAACTATAATTTTTATGCACGGAATATTTTTTTTTAAATAAAAAAATATTAGAGTTATAATACTCTTTTATATTATTTTTTTAGTCTTTATTTAGAATTTTTTTTTTAAAATCATCATAATTTTTAATAGATGATAGTTATAATCTAAGAAAAAATGAAAATTAGTTTCTTATTTGAAGTATTATCCTATGATGTATTACTTTTTATATAGATTATTTATATACTATTATTAATTATTACTTTTCTATGTCTTTTTTAGTTTAAAGTAATACTTTATGTTACATGATAGCTGGTTTTATTTTCAAAAATTATTTTATTCATGATTTAAAGGTATATAATTATGTTTTACATAATAAAGTTTATATAGAAAGAGTTATAGATTTTATATTATAATTATAATACAAAATATAAAAAAAGTATTACTATTATTATAAATTCAAAAAAATATTTAAAACATGTGAAAGGTTTTTATTTTTTTAATCATATCTTATAACTCTAAAACATGACTAAAAATATAATTAATCTAAACAACCTTTAGTATAATCCTCTTGAATAAATTATACATTTTTATTTTATATAGTCTATAAGTATTATATTTTATGATTAAATAAATAATCTTTTACAAAATATAAATGGAGACATATAAATGCATATACCTGATGGTTTTATTACCATTCCATTATGTGTAGTATTATATATACTAGCAATAGTATTTGTATTTCTATCAGCAAAATGGAGTAAAGAAAATTTAAATGAAAAATATGTACCATTACTAGCAGTATTAGCTGCAGGAATTTTTGCTATAATGTCATTTAATCTACCAGTACCTTTTGGTTCTAGTGGACACCTCCTTGGTGCAGCACTTGTAGCAATAGTATTCTGTAGTCCATATGCAGCAATACTTGTACTTGCAATGGTATTAATTATACAAGCATTACTATTTGGTGATGGTGGAATAACAGCACTTGGAGCAAACATAATAAATATGGGTGTTGTAGGTGGATTTGTAGGATACTATGGATTTAAATCATTAAATAAAATTATTGGAAAATATCCTAGTATATTTGTATCCTCATGGGCTGCTTGTTTTATTGCAGCATTAGTAGCAGCTCTTGAAATATCTCTAAGTGGAACTTTCCCATTAGATCTAGGACTATTATATATGGGTGGTTATCATGCAATGATTGGAGTTATTGAAGGAGCAATAACTGTTATAATTATTAAAGGAATTGAATCTGTACGACCAGATTTACTAGCATGGAATAGGTGATGTATATGGAGAAAAAACAATTATACTTTGGAATATTTATAGTAGCAATAGTTATCTGTATACTATCACCATTTTTAGCATCTGGTGATCCTGATGGACTTGAAGCTTCAGCTGAACATCTAAATCCTGATAGTTTAGAAGCAAGTCAAGTAATAACTCCTATAATGCCAGATTATACCTTAGAGGGCATGGAAGATAATCCTCTTGTAGGAGTGGCATGTTTAATTGTTGGGGCTATTATATCTGTAGCAGTAGCATATGGAGTATTTTATGCAATAAGTAAAAAATAATTTTTAATTTATTTTTTCTATTTTTTTTATTATTTTTTAGTCATATCTTAAATTTTTACATTTTTAAAACAATAATGATAAAAAATAAATTATTTTTTTAAATAATAATTAATATAATTAAAATATATATTAATAATATTGAGTGGGGAGATAATTATTTATGGTTAGTTTTAGTCAGTTACAACAACAAGATATTTATGCTACACAAAATAGTATACTACATAATGTTGATAGTAGAATTAAATTATTAGTACTATTTTTAGTAATATTATTTGCTGTTTCTTCAAGTAATTTCATAGTATTTCTAACTCTGGAGATATATTTAATAATTTTAATACTTATCTCTGGTATTTCATTAAAAGAAGCAATGATTAGAGTTCTTTTAATATTGCCCTTTGGTTTTTCAATAGCCATATTTCAACCATTTATACAGCCAGGTCAGGTACTCTACACATTACCATTAGGAATACATATCACTCTTGAAGGTATTAATTTTGCAGAACTTTTATTATCTCGCCTGTTTATAAGTATAACTTCAATTGTATTGTTCTCATATATAACTCCAATGAAGGATATTGCAGAGGCTTTTAGAAAATTACATTTTCCCAATGCTTTTGCAATGATTTTTTCATTATTTGTAAGATTTATCTTCCTATTTTATGATGAACTTAGAAGTATTCAACAAGCACAGGCAAGTAGAGGATTTAGTCTTTCAAATAACACACCATATATGTGGAAATTAAAACAAGTAGGTAGTTTGTTTTTAATGATGTTTCTTAGAGCATATGAACGTGGAGAAACAGTATATCAGAGTATGGCAAGTAGATGTTATGATGCAGATAGTAGATTATATACATCAAAGAATAAACTATCCCTAAATAGTATTTTATATATTTTAATTCCAATCTTGATTATGATTATATTATTACTACTTGAGTATGTTCATATAATTTAAATTACTTTTTATTTTTTTTAAAAATATTCTATTATAGTATTTTGTTAGTTCTCTTGTTTTATATTATATTTTATATAGTTTTTCAATGACTTTTTTCTAAAACAATTACTTTTTCATATTTAATGTTATTTTATATAAAAATTGATTTTCTATATTATGAAAGATTTTCTATATTATGAAAAATATAATGAAAGAGAACTATATATTTTTCAGATAATTTTCAATAAAAAAACAATAATCTTTTAAAAAATAAGTTACAAAGTAATAAATAGATTACTAGGAATTTAAATAAGAGTGTTGAATAATATGGAATCTATAGTTAAACTAGATGATATTACAATTAAAGAATGGGAAAATGGAGTTATTGAATTTGAAGTAACTGATGAAAATAATAATCCTATTAGTGGAGATGCTGCAGTAAAACTTAATGATAGTACTTTTCTTAAAGGAAAAGTTGTTAATGGTAAATTTTCAGAAAAATGTTCCTTCCAAGAAATTCATAATGAATCATACGATATAGAAGTAGTTTTTGATGGAAATGAAGAATGTAATGCAAGTAGAGCATATGCAAAGTTATATGTTAAAAAAATAGATCCTATTATAATATCATTCCATGATTTACAAAATGCAGGTTATAGATTAGTTAAATGGATTAATATTAATAAAAGATTACCTGGAAAAATATCAATAAATAATCATCAAATATCAATAGGACATCTATTATATATCTTTTCAGATGCAGTGATAAATCTTAATAATAATATAACTGATGATCTTGAATTAACAGGTATTGCTACACCAAGAGTATCAAGTGAAAATCTTAAATGTAATGTGATTGTCTCAAAAGAAGAAATTGTTGAAATTAGCGAAGCTATAATTGTTTATTCAAAAGAAAATAATGAATTACCTTCTACTATAGAAACTTCAAAAGGAAAAATAGGATTTATGAACTTATTATATACTTTAGCAGTTGTTATTGCTAATAGTTCATCAACTGGTCTTTTAAATAATGTTAATGTAAGACCTTGGAAAGAAATTGTTGCTAAGTAGAAAAACAACATTTTCTTTTTTTAAGTACTTCTAACAAAATACTTCACTACGTGGCATATATTCACATAAATGTATTTCTTTTTTTGTAGCATCAATTGTAAAAACTAGTATTTTATCGTTTATTTCTATCCATTTATAGTTGTGGAGAGGTTTTTCAAAAGTATTAAATCTTGTTTTATGATTTAAAATAATTTTTGCATGTGTTTGCATTTCCTTTATTTTATTTGCAAGTATGGTGTATTCTTTAATATTTACTGTTTTTAATTCATTTAAAGTTTTTTCAAGTTCTTTTTCCATAGTAATTTCATATACCATTAATAACATCCCCTCATTTATCTAACTATATATTGTTTAAAAAAATAATATAATTCAATACCATATTGTAAAATTTCTACTTCTTTATTATTTTTTTATACTTATTTTCATTTTTTATATTTATTTTATAAAATTTAAATCAATAAAAACTCATATCTCTTATACAATAATATATTCACTACCTTATAAATATTTATGGATTTATTGATAATAAAAAAAAGAATATGTTATTTATAATTTCATTGTTTTTATTTAAATAAGGATAATAAATATTAAGTATAA
>NZ_MUZW01000043.1:0-16178 GCF_003266085.1 Methanosphaera sp. DEW79
ATCATGTAAATATTAAATAATAACTATAAAATAGTAGATAAATCGACCCAAGAAAAAATATAAGATAAATAGATTAAAATATTATTAGCTAACTAGAACATAACTTCTAAAAAAAAGAGGGAGAAAAAATAAAATGCAAAAAAATTTAGAACAAGAAAATAAACTACTAAAAATGGAATTAGATGAATCCAAAAATAATTATAAAAAATTATCATTAAAAATAGGAAAACTCATATTCCAAAATGAAGAGTATGAAAGGGAAATAAAAAACTTAAAAGAAAAAATCACACAACTAGAACAAGAAAATAACAAATTAAAAAATATTCAAAAAGAAAATAAATGGAATTTAAAATCATTGATCAATAAATAATACTATAAAAGATCATCTAAATAAACAATATAATCATCCTTACGTGGTGTTATTTTAGGTTCAAAATCATCAGCAGGATAACCTAAAATAACATGACCAATTCCAATATATTTCTCAGGAATACCCCATACTTTAAGAAGTTCCTTACCTTGAAGACTATCAAATTCTTCACGTGCTCTGTGAATCCAACATCCACCAACACCAATAGCATGAGCAGCATTAAGAATATTACCAATAACTAAACTTCCATCTTCTACACATGTAGGTATCTCACTATTAGCAAGTACTATAATCAAAGTTGAAGTTTTAAAGAATGGATCATAATCTTCTTCAAGCTCTTTTTTAATATCCTCTGGAAAATAGGATAAATTCCATTTTGCTATACGTTCAATAATATCTTTTCTTTGAATTACAAGAATTTTAGGTGATTGAAGACCTAAACCCGTTGGAGCATATGTTGCTGTTTCTAATATTTTTTCTAAATCATCTTTACTTACTACTTCATCTTTAAATTTTCTAACTGAATGTCTTGTCTTTAGATCATTTAATGTTGATTCCATTTTATCAAATCCTCACAATTCTCTTTATTATTTATATTTATTCTTTAAAATAAATAAATTTCCAATATAAAGAGTAGTTATTTTAACATAGACTTATAATCCTCAAATAAACTAACAAAAATATCATAATGATTCATATTATCATTAAAAAGCATGACTGAATCATCATAACTATCATCTAGATAGAATAGTGTTAGAGCTGCAAAATTATCTGCAACTGTATAGAATATCTTATGAATATTATTATTAGATAAATATAATTTGATAGATCCATTAGTTCTTAATTTTTCAAATAATTCATTATATTCAGAAGTTTTTATAGCATTTAGTATATCATTTGAAGTTATTAATTCAAGTGTTGCATTATTTTTATTAATTGTATCAAGTATTGCTGCAATATGTAACTTTGAAAATATTGGTAGTATTATTCTAATTTCTTTTGACTGTTTTATCTTTTCTACATAGATATTTATACTTTTATAATACTCCACATAATCAGAATATGTTAAAAATCCATCTTTCCATAGATAAAGATATCTTGAAAAATGTAGTGGAATATTATCTATATTATGAACATTCCAACATTTTCTAAGCTTATTTAATACATAAAAATTATCTATAAGAGTTTTAAGATTTCTTATTGTAAGATAACCTGCAGAAGATAATTTATATATCTTGTTACTATGTTCTATTAATTTAAGATCTTGTAACTCTTTTAAGGTTCTTAGAATATTACTTTCCTGTTTTAAAACAGTTCCTTTAATTTCTTCAAAATTACATTCCTTATCATATAATAATTCAAGAATATTTATTCGTAAATCAGAATTTACAAGATATTTTATTGAATCATATGATGTGGATGTAATATCTTCTATATTATTAAACATGAAAAACACCACTTATTCTAAATTATTATTTTTAGATATTAATTCTCTTATATCAATATATCCCGGTTTTAATGATTCATATTCCCTAAAAACACGTAAACCCCATCTTCTTGCATTTTCATCTTCTGAACGAAGAACACAATTTTTATTAAATAATCCACTATCTTTTTTAACCAATCCTACAACAATTTCATTTTCAGAAACAACAAGTACAATATTCAATGGTATTTTACGTAGAGGCTTTATATTAAAGCATATATTTTCCAGTGGTTTATCTGTCTTATAATTATTAGCATGTTGAATTATATATTGAGCAAAATCAAGTGGTACTATTACTTCAAATTCTGATTTTTGATTCATCATAAATGCTATCATATCAGAACAATTCGGATGAAGATATATACAGATAGCTTTTACTAGTCCTTCTCTCATCATTGTTTGTTCTATTGTTTCTGTTGCTAGAAAAGGATTGATATTATCGGCCTGTATTAATTGACTATTATCTATATTGACATATGGGAGTGTAGCTAAACTATCTATATTATCATTTTCTACTTGATGATTGTTTATAAAATCCACATATTCATATATGAAATCAAGGTTATTGTTAAAGTACAATAAATTTACTAATTTCATTTTTGTTGAAGTTGTTAAAGTATATTTTTCATTATTTTTATTAATATATTCAAATTCCTCAAGTTTATTTAAATTATTAGTGATTGAACTATAATTTAAGTTCGTTTTTTCATGTAATTCTTTTACAGTTAATTCTGAATCATATAAGCATATTAATAATTTAAGACGAACCTTTGAATTTGTTAAGAACTTTAATTCCTTTTTAATATTATCAATATAATTATATTCATCATCTAACGTATACATATAATCACCACAGTAATTAATATATATAGTGATAATTTACTAAAATAAATTTACTAGAATATATTCCAAAATACTTTATTTAATATAAAATATTTTTTAAAATATTAATAGTAAAATATAAAGAAAAGAAAGAAAAAAGAATAATTGGATAAAAATAGTGTATTTAATATGAAACAACATAATAATGATAAAATATAACATATATTACAAAATAAAACTTATTTTCATTAGAAAATAATAATTACCACATATTTAAATATATTAAATAAAAAATCATAATAATAGAATAAAAAAAGAAAATGAGGTGAAAAAAGTGGATAAAAAAATCATAATAGCAATAGTAATAGTTGCTCTTATAGGAATAGTTGCTGCAACATACAATGCAACAGATGATGAAAATTCTGTATTTAATCCATTATCAGGAGTTTTAACTGATGAACAAACTGTTACAGATCTAGCTGCAATAGAAGCTAATGGTGCAGGAAGTCCAACACAAGAAGATAACAGCAATACAGGAATAAATTCAAAAAACAATGTAGATTCCAAAAACAATGCAAATGGAGCTAGTGGTACTACTACACAAAGTAGTAATAATAATCAAAATAATGCTAATAATGCTACCATAACATCTAATGGAAATAACAATCAACAACAATCAAATCCACAAAAACCAGGAACAAATACTCCTACCAATAAAACACCAAGTAGTAATAGAACTTCACTAATATCTTCAGCACAAGCATCAGTTATTGCAAAAAATGCTGCAATTACAGATGGATTAACTTCTGTTACAACATCACTTTCAGAAGAAATTACAGCAAATGGTATTAAATATTATTTAATTAATGTTTATTCAAATGGTAAATTTATAGGATATTATGAAATAAGTTCAAAAACAGGAGAAATAACAGGTGGAGCATTTGAAGGAGAAGCACCAGACACTCCACAAAAACCAAGTGATATACCAGACAATCTTAATGATAACAACACACCCCAATATAATCTAGTGAAAAAGTTTAACACGACAAATCATACAGCATAATACTATTTTTCTGAGATAAAATCTCAGAAACACTTTTTTTTATAAATATTTATTTAATCTTTTAATAGCATTATATTTTTCTTTATTATCTATTTTTGCTTGATTAAGAGCATCTTGTATTGTTTTAATAGAATGATCATAAACTTCTCTATCTACAGGATATGGAAAACCATCTTTTCCCCCATGAGCAAAACTATATTTAACAGGATCTTCCCAACTAGCCTTTTGACCATAAACTAAATCACTAATTAATGCTAAGGCTCTTATTTTCTTTGGACCAATACCTTTTAATGAAATTAATTCTTTATAATCAGAAGGTTGAATTTCATAAGCATTTCTTAAAACTTCAAATTCCCTATCAGATAAATCCATATCTAATACTTCATGATGTGAGGGCATGGAAAAGGATACTTGATTATTAAATCCAGTAGGATCATTATCTTTTTCATTAAAATCAAAAAAATCTGTGAGAAGTGTCTGTTTAGGATCTTTTCTTCTAAAATATGTTCTTAAATGTTCCGGATTATCATTTACTAAATCCACACTGATTTTTTGTACTTCTTTACTTTCCTTTGAAGACATATCTAGGCTTTTATCTTCTTTTTTATTACATTCAATAGCAGTATGTGGACTACTTAGAAAATCATCCACACTTGTACTTAACCAATGATATCTTCTTGCATAACATGTATCAGTATTCATTCCTTGTTGAATAACAGCCCATTTTCCATTTTCTGTTAAGAAGAAGTTATGCTGGTATAAGGTATATGTATCTTGAATACAGGAATTATCTATTTTTGCAGATAGTTTTGAGGATTGAATTAATTCATCTGTTTTTTTACTACTTAAATTAAATGTTGATGAAACATCTTCTAGTTGACTTGGAGTTTTTCTTGAATTTTTTCCTTTACCTCCAAGAACAACAATTCCATGTTCTTCTGGATTTAAACTAGCACGAAGAGCACCACATGTTGTGGTTGTTGTACCTGAAGAATGCCAATCAAATCCAATTACACAAGAAAATCCTTGAAACCAATAGGGATTAGATATTCTTTTGAGAAATTCATCATGACCATACTCTTCAAGAATTACTTCTGTTATTGCAGCTGATAATTTAACCATTCTCTTCCATAACCATGGAGGTGTATGATCACTATGTAATGGTAAATTTGTTATTCCTTTTCTTTGCATAATAATAGATATTTTTATAATCCATTATAAATATTAAGTGAATAAAAAGTAATAACATGAAAAAAAAAGATAGGAGGATTATTCTAATTACTGTGTAATTAGATTTTTTGCAACTTTTTCAATTACTTCTATTTGATCTTTTTTATCTTTAACAATACCAGGTTCATTATTATCTGGTAGAATTTCCACATCTTTAACATCAAATAATAAATTTAATTGATTGAATAATCCTGATTCTATGTATTTTTCAGTATCTGTTGTGTCTTTTTCTCCTTGTGTAAGTATTATTGATATTTTAATATTTTTTAATTTATCACTATTTATAATTTCAAAGTCATTAAAGTCATTTACACTAACTACATATCCATTTTCATATTTTTGAACATATTCTGTTTGGAAGAATGAATATAATCTATTAATAAATACTGTTGCTTGTGCATTTATTTGTGAAAAGTATATTGGTGCTACTAGTATTATTGCATCACAATCTGTGATTTTTCTTTTTATATCTTGCATATCATCATCTAATATACATATTCCTGCATGTGTTTTACAGTAGTTACATGATTGACATGGTTTTATATGTGCTGTTGATAAATCAATGAATTCTGTGTCAAAACCTTTCTCTCGTGCCATACTTAAAACTTTATTTGATATGACTTTTCCATTACCTGTAAATCTTGGGCTTGCATTAAATCCTATTATTTTCATATTTAATCACCTTTAAAGTAGACTTGTTTCTTAAGCTATATAATATTTTAGAAAAAAATAGAAAAAATATGATTTAATAGATATATATAATTAATAAAAAATAGTATTTTAGCATGCTAATAGAAAATATTAAAGAAATACTATAAAAATATATGAAACTATAAATAGAAAGTCAATATAAATATAATTAATAATTAAATTTTTTTATTCATATTATAATTTATAAAAAAAGTATTAAAAAAAAATAAGATTCTTCAATAGTTTTCTAGATAATCCATTGTTTCATCAACAGTTGTTGTTATATGATATAACTGAGTGCTATCCCTACTAACAGTATTTTCATTAATCATATCCTCAATCATTTTAATCATAGAATCATAGAAGTTATTAATGTTAAATATTACTATTGGTTTTGAGTGTATTTCTAATTTTTTTAGGGTTATTATTTCAAAGAATTCATCTAATGTACCAATTCCTCCTGGTGTTACTATAAAAGCATCAGATTTTACTAGAAATAATCTTTTTCTCTCAGACATTGATTTAGTGTAGAATATTTTATTACAATGGGGATATATTTCTTCAAATTCATGCATCCATTCTGGTGCTATTCCTATTATTTTTCCATGATTAGCATACACACCCTTTGCAACTGATCCCATCATTCCATGATTTCCAGATCCAAATACCAATGTATGGTTCTTATTTGCTATTTCTTTACCTAAATCATATCCTACTTCTTTATATGTTTTATTTATACTGTTACTTGCAGAACCATATAGACATATTTTCATTATATCACTCTTTATTCAAGTTGTCCTTCTATTTTTTCTTTTATTTTTGGTGGAAATGCCTTATCAAATTCATTAAGTAATTCAATATCCACAGTATAAGATTCAGGATTTGAGAAAATACCTTGATAATCATTTATTTTATTTTTATCAAATACTTTAATCATGAAAAATGGTGCTTCATCATTTCTATCCATACCTTCATAATGTATATTGTATTTGAATGCTTTTTCAAATCCAAATCTAGAATAGTATTTTTCATCTCCCACAACAATAATTCCAGGATATCCCATTTCTTCTGCTTTTTTAAGTGTGTAATTTATTATTTTACTTCCATAACCTTGTTTTTGGTACTTTGGATGAACACTTACTGGACCTAATATTGGTAATGTTTTAGATTCATTGTTAGAATGAATTTTTCCATTAGCATATACAATATGTGCTATTATATGATTATCTTCTTCTATTAGGTAGTCTAATTGTTTTATGAAAGATTTTGCATATCTCATATTATGAATTATATAATGTTCATAACATCCAGGTCTATATATATTCCAAAATGATTCTCTTACAAGATTTTCCACTTCTCTATAATCAGTTTTTATTTCTTGTCTTATTATCAATAGTATCACCATAACTATTTTGAAAATAATTTTATTTTAAATTCTAGGATTATGTTATTATATTTGTTGTTTATAGAGAGATATATTTTTGTTAAAATTAAATTTAGAAAAAGAGAGTTTTAAGTAGAAGATTATTGAAATTTAATTTTTCAATAAATTCTAGCTGTAATTATTATTCAGGTAATAACAATAGAGGTATTAAGTATAATATTACAAATAATGCTATTAATTCTATTGTGATTTTCAATGCATCTTTGGTAGTATTTTCCATTTTTTTCACCACTCAATTTTTAGTAAAAAAGTTGATTGTATTATGACAACCAATTCCTTGTATAAATTTAAGTTTACCTAAATATATAAATATATGGATTATAACTTTAAAAAAAGAAGAGAACCTAACTTAAAAATTCATCTATATCATCATTATACTTCTTAATAACACCAGATACCCTTTTAAAATACTTATTAGAATATAATTCACCATCATTTCTATTTTCAGAAACATCAAAATACTTTTCATCAACACCTAAAATATCACTAACATACCCATCTTCCAGAGAATTAGTAGTATCATCTTCAGGATTATATGCAGTATTACTTCCATCAAATGCAGGACATACAATAGCACAATACTTTAAATCATACAAGGAAGATTCTCTATTAATACCAGTAGGATCTGGAATATTATATTCTTTTTTCAAGTACTCCTTTTCCTTAATAGTAAAGTTATGAATAGGTGCAGCAAATGGAATCTTACTAATTACAAATCTATCACCAAAAATACTTGCTAAACCACCATTAATCAAGGATTCAACCATGAAACGTGTGGGTGATTCAATAGAAACATAACTACCTAATGAAATAGTATCAATAATATCTTTAACTAAAAGATTATTTCCCCTATACTCTGGTATTACATAGATATACTGAAGAATTAAAGCATTATGATTATTAGCATCAGCACCTTTATATGTACTAAAACCTACAACCTTATCTATAAGAACTATTTCCTTAAATATCATACATTCCTCATCATCAGATAATGTTAAATTCTCCTTATTCATACTATTTAAAATATATTTATAATGTTGTTTAAGTATGGAATTAATAGGTAAACTATATTTACTTTCTGGATTATTAGGATCTATCTTAAAAATTCTACCTTCACCATTTGATCGTATAATAATATCCTTTTTATTAACCAAAACATATACCTCCATTTATTAAAATCATGCCCCTTTATAGATATTTTCCTCAGAAACTATTTTTATTAAATCATGTAACTTACTAGAATATGACAATCTAAAACCTACAGCTCCATGACTTTCTGTTTTAATATTGTTAAGAGTATAATCATCCTCTTTAGCACTATTATTAATAATATACCATATGTATTTTTTATCAACTAAAAATAGTTGTCCTTCACCATACTTACTTTCAGTATAATATGCATCCCCTGGATCATATACAATATCAGCCTTTTTCAAGAGCTTTTTCAAAAATTTTGAAGGTCTTTGACCCTTACTAAATAACTCTTCTATTTGATTCATTGCATTATCCTTAATTTCACGTTTTTTAGACAATTCTCTTCTACGAACTTCCCTTTCACTTTCTTGTTTAGCTAATGTTTGGGTTATTCCAAGAATTTCCTCAACAGATTCTACATCTTTTTCTTGACACATCCATCCATGAGGATTACCTTCAATATTCATTATATCTGTAAAATCCTTTGGAGTGTAATGTTTAAAGTATGGTTTTACCCTATCCATATCCTCATCACTAATCTTCTTATTCAATGCATATAACTTTCCAAATTCCTCATAATCAATACATTTAAGAATAAATTGTAGTGATTTATTATTCATTAAATTTCCTCCTCATAAGTATCTATTTTATATTCATTAGATGATGTTAATGTTTTAATTAATTCATGTAACTTCTCAGAATATGGTAATTTAAATCCTATTGCTCCTCCAGCACCATCAATTTCAATATTATTAATATTCCAATTATTTTCTTCCCTACCATTATTCATAATATACCATATCATACTCTTTGTAACAATAAATAAATGTCCTCCACCATAATGATTATTATCTCTAAAACTATTTGCTGGATCATATACAACTTCTGCTACTTTAAGTAGTGTTGAAAGTTTTTGTGGAGGTCTAGGAGCATCAGCAAAAGCAGCTTCAATCTTAAGTTGTGCATCTTCCTTTTCTTTTCTATGTTCATCATAATATTCTCTTTGAAGAGATCTTTCTTTAGCTATTTTATCTAATGTTTCTGTAATACCTAGAGCTTCTTCTACTTTTGAAGCATTTTCCTTTGTACACATCCAACCATGAGGATCTCCTTGGATTTCCATTACATTTTTAAAAAGTGCAGGTGTGAATTTTGTCATATATTTACTAGCTTTTTCTAGCATTTTATCAGATATTTTCTGATTAAATCCATATAATGTACCATATTCTACTGGATCATAACATTTTATTACTAACTTTAAAGGTTTTTTATCTTCCATTAAATCACCAACTTCTTCTTTCTATATTTTTTAATTATCATAATTACTTATACATCAGAGTTATATTGTATTAATAGAATTTATATATTTTATTGTAAAAAAAAGTTTAGAAAAGATACAATAAATTAATCAAAACATTAATATAAATACTGTGCTAATATAAATTTTTAAATCTTTCTAATTCAAAATCAAAAGTTTTAAATTATTTAAAAAAAAAGGTACAGGTTATTGAAAACAAAAATAGAAGTTAGAATACAATTCTTTTTGTAAGTATGTTGTATATTTTTCATATACACTTAATTCTTTTTTTTTGAAGTCCTAAAATCTTATAAAAAAAGAGGTGGAGAATTATGAAGAGGATATTTATCCATTTAAATCATTAAAATAAATTATTTTATCAGTTATTCTATTTAATAAATTATGGTCATGACTCACAACAAGTATACCTACTTCATTTTCCTTTGCTATTTTAAGTAAACTAGTCCATATTTGCACTTGTGTTACACAGTCAAGCATTGTTGTTATTTCATCAGCAATTATAAACTTAGTCTTAGGATTTAATGATCTTAGAATACTAAATCTTTGAAGTTCACCCCCAGATAATTCAGAAGGATATCTTTTAAACCATTCCTTTTTTATTCCAAAGTCATCTAATATTTTCTTATCTGGCATCCATGATTCATTAAGAATTTTCTTCATATTCCATCTAGGATTCATCACCTTTTCAGGATGTTGAAATATAAGTTGTACTGGATTAAATCCATCTTCTATAGGCTTGTTATTTAAAGTTACATTACCCTTATAATTTTCCAGGTATCCACTCATTACCTTACATAATGTACTTTTTCCACTTCCACTATCACCAAACAAACCTACTACTTCATTATTATTTAATTGAAAGTTTATATTAGATAATAATTCTCTATCATCTCTATATTTAAATGATATATTCTCTATTTTTAATGTATTCATGATTTACACCTAATTTAATGGATGATAACATCTTACTTGAGTATCATTAACTTGTTCTAGTTTTGGAGGAGTATTTATACATTCTTCTGTTTTATATGGACAGTTTTCATTATATGGACATCCCTTTGGAATTTCTGTGTATGATGGTTGATGTCCTAGAGTTAATTTAAATTCATTTTCTGGTAATGCATCATATAATGCCCTTGTATAGGGGTGTAGTAGATTTTTACCTGTAAGGAAGTTTTCTGTTTTTGTTATTTCTATTACATATCCTAGATATATTATTGCTATTTTATCACTTGCTTTTATTGCAGTGAGAATATCATGTGTTATTAGTAGCATACCTACTCCATTATTTTTTAGTTCTATAAGATCCCTTATTGTTTCATTTACTGCTTCTTCATCTAGTCCAGGTGTTGGTTCATCTGCTATAATTGTATCAGGACTATTAAGTAATGCTGTGGATATTAATACTTTTCGTGCCATACCTCCAGATAATTGAAAAGGATACATTTCATCTACCTTTTCTGAAAGTCCATATTTTTCAAAGATTTTTCTTTGTTTTTCAAGCATGAGTTTTTTCTGATTTTCATCTTCTATATATCCAATTGCCTGTTCTTTTACTTTCATTAATGGATTTAAATAATTTACTGATTGTGGTATTAAACTTATGTTTTTACCTCTTAGTTTTTCTTGTAATGTAGGTGTTAATTCTTGATGTTTGTATTTTATTGTTCCACTTACATTTGCATTTTCTGGTAATATTCCTAGTATTGCATGTGCTAGTAGACTTTTTCCTGAACCACTTGCTCCCAGTACTGCTAGTATTTCATGATCATGTATATCCATTGTCAAATCAGAGATTACCTTCAGTTCTCTTTGTTCTAATCCTTTAATATATTGTGTGAATGATATTGAAAGATTTTTAATTTCTAGTAATTTCAATTATAATCACCTACTTCTGTGCACTTTGTGGATTTAAGAGTTTATTTACATTTTCTCCTATTAAATCAAATAATAATACTAATATTAGTAATGATATTCCAGGATAGAATGCTAACCACCAACAACCTAGACTAAGATAGTTCATTGATTCAGCAAGTATTATTCCTATTGCAGGTTCATGTGGAGATAATCCAAAACCTAAAAATGATATACTTGCTTCGTGCATAATTGCATGTGGAAACATTAAGATTACTCCAACTATAATTTGTGATATTACAAGGGGCAGTATATGTTCCTTTGCTACCCATAATTTACTTTTTCCTAATTGTTGTGATAATTTCACATAATCTGTTGTTTTAATCTTTTTTATTTCTGCTCTTAGTACTCTTGCAAGTGGTGTCCAGTGTGTTAGACCTACCCCCATGATTACCCCATAGAATCCTCCACCAAAAGATATTGATACGAGAATTATCAGTAGTATATGAGGTATTGAACCAAATAAATCAATTATTGCTGCTACAAACTCATCTGTGATTTTATTTATACTTGAAAGTAATCCTAGTATTATAGCAACACATGTACTTATTACTGATGCAAATGCTCCTACACCTATACTTAATCCTAAACCAAGGAGTGTTCTTGTAAACATGTCTCTTCCCATCCAATCTGTTCCAAATGGATGTTCAAATGATGGTGCTTGATTTATAAATTGGAAGTTTGTTGTTAGAGTATTTGAATCTATTAGAAAATTAGATAAAAATACAGTTATAAGTATTAATGATGCAATAATTGTGATTATTATTGTTTTTGTACGTAGATTTGCATGATACAATGTCCATATTTTATTTTCTTTGTCTTTATTTTTCAATAGATTCATTCTCCTTAATTCTTGGATCAACAAAGTAGTATAATATATCTGCAAGCATATTACCTACAAATACAAATACTGCACTTACTAATACTATTCCAAGTAGTAGTGGTACATCACTTTGAAGTCCTGCAGCTACTGCTGTTTGACCTATTCCAGGATATGAAAATACTTGTTCTACAAGTACTGCTCCTCCAAACAATTCACTGAATGATAAAAATTGTAGTGTTAGAGCTGGAAGTAATATGTTTCTTATTGCTTGTCTTTCTATTAATGGCCAGCCTGATTCTCCTCTTGCTTTTGCAAACAATATGTAATCTGAGGATAATACTTCCACAAGTTCATTTCGTGTATATAATGCTATTGGTGCTACTCCCACTAGACTTAATGTCATTATAGGTAGAGTCATTCTTGAAATCCACTGCCATATTGTAACATTTGATTCAACTGTACCTATTGGTACTCCCAGTCCTATTGGGAACCATCCTAGATATACTGAGAATATTATTAATATAACAAGTCCTATCCAAAATGATGGTGCTGATTGTAGTATGTAACAGTATACTTTAATTACTTTATCAATCCATGTATTCTTATTTTTTCCAGCAAGTATTCCTAGTCCGAAACCTAACACACCACTAATTATCCACGATGTAGCCATTAATGTAAGTGATGCTGTGAATTTTTCCATAATTACTTGTGTTACAGGTATACGGTATATTAATGAAACACCAAGATCTCCATGAACTAAATTTAATAACCAACCAGTAATTTTTGTTGTTAATGGTTGATTTACTCCCCAGTACTGTTCAAGTACTGCTCTTTGAGCAGCCGATACTGGAGTTTGTTTTAAATATGCATTTACTGGATCTATTGGTGATAATTCTAGAAGTACAAAACTGAATATTGCAACAGCAATCATTAATAAAATAAAATGAATAGTTTTATTTCTTATAAAATTCATTGTTTTTGTATTCAATTTAATTAATCTCCTATTATAGATGTTATAAAATATGATGTTTTAAAATTTATAAAAAAGAAAAAGAGGGGAATTATTAACTAAATACTATGCAGTTGTGTTTTCACGTGTCCAATCACATATATTAGCAAGATAATCTTGACCCATTATTGGTTCTTTACCCATATTAATTCCATCTTTTACAAAATAACAATAATTATAGTCAGCAACCCATAACCATGGTGCATCACCTTTTGGTCCAAATCCACCATTTCCTGTATATGCTGCTTTAGCCCATAAATTATTTGATTCATTTTGATTTGTGGAACTTAGAGCTTCCTCTAATATAGCATCAACTTCAGAACTATTATATGCATTTGGATTCATATAATCATCTTCTGTGAAGTTTTCCTTACTATGATATTGTTGATATACTGTACGATATGGATTATCTGAGGATTGTTGCATTAATGCAGCTTCACTATACATGTTTTGATAGATTGTATCCCAATCTGTTCCAACTAATTCAATGTTAATACCAAGTGGTTTTGCTTGTTCTGATATTACAGTTGCAAGTGATTGACGTGATTGATCCTTAGAACTATAATATAATTTAAATGATGCATTTTTACCATCTTTTTCTCTTATACCATCACCATTAGTATCAACCCATCCTGCTTGTTCTAATATATTTTTAGCTTCCTGAGGATTATTATCAGTTACTTTTGAATCATTATTTGCATAAACTTGTGAATCTACACCAGAATACTCTGCCTTACCATATCCTTTATATACTGAATTGATTATTGATGTTCTATCAATACCAATATTCAATGCTTCTCTAATAGCCTTATCTGCTGTTACATTATTACCTACAGCATGACCATTATCTGTTGTAAGTCCAGTATTATTTAAATAAGGTAGTGATAAACCTTGTGCACGAGGACTTGTATAATTTATTAGTTCATATCCATCAACAGTTTGATTTAAGCTTGTAAATGGTGCTTGTACTACATCTGCTTGATGTGATTTAACAAGTTCAAAAGCTGTATCTTCTTCAGGGAAAAGTATTGTTAATTGTGTGAAATATGGTTTTTTACCATAATAATTATCATTAACCTCAAGTATTGCTTGTTGACCTTTATCCCATTGTTTTAATTTATAAGGTCCAGAACCTATAGGATTTGCCCCATATGTTTCATTATTATAACCTTCTTCTGGTACTATTCCAATGTATCTTAAATCATATACAAAGCTAGATTGAGCTTTCTTTAATTTAAATTCAACTGTTGTATCGTTTAATGCTTTAGCTTCTTCTAAATTAGACATATCTAATTGAGAGTTACTTTGTCTTGCTTCATTAAATGTGAATGCTACATCACTAGCTTTAAGAGAAGCATTATTTGAGAATTTTACATCATCTCTTATATTAACAGTCCATATGAGTCCATCAGAACTTGTTGTGTAATTTGTTGCTAAATCACCAACAAAATCTCCATTTTCATCAGATGTTAATAATGTGCTCTGTATTAAAGGATTAAAATTTAGATGGCCACAACCCCATCCTGTTAAAGGATTGAAACCTGTTTCAGGCTCACCTGCATGTCCCATCATTGTTACAACCAAATGTGTAGGATCATTTTTTTCTGCAGAACCTAAAATTGATGAGATTGCAACAATTGCTATTACTATAACAACACAGGCAAGTAACCCATATTTTATTTTTTTATTCATGTTTTTCACCATTATTTTGTAATACTTCTTTTTATATAATAAATTAAATTAGTAATACTTTTTTATAAATTCATCATAATTGTATACATATTTTTAAATAACCAACTATTTAAAGTTAATGGAAAAGACTTCAATTAAAAAAATAATAATATATTACTTTAGAATGAAAAAATTAATAAAAAGTAATACTTATGTACTCTTAAAAGAGAAAATTAATACAAAATCTATAAAATAAAACCATAAAGTAATACTTTAGATACATTTATATATTAATTTATTTTAAAATAAAACATAGTAATACCAGATATAATAAAAGTAATACTTTTTTCTGATTTATTATAAAAAAAGTAATACAGTGAAGAATTATGAATATAAAAATTACAGAACTTAAGGAAGAATATATTGAAAAATACAATATAAAAGAATTTTTATTTAACATGATAAAAACATGTTATAACATGGATTATATACCACAATACCATTATGATATAGTAAATCTAAAACAGTACTATATAAATTCAAGAAAAAACAATTTCTACATAGCAATAGATACAGATACAGACACACTTATTGGAACATCAGCAGTAAGAGAATATGATAAAGATTATAATATTAAAGGAAAAACATACACTCCTGATACAACAGCAAGTATCTACAGAGTATTTGTAAATTCAAAATATAGACATTGTAAAGTAGGAAGTAAATTAGTAAATAAAATAGAACAATTCTGTAAACAAACACAATACAACACAATATACCTACATACACAGAAAGATAGTTATGGAGCACTTCCATTTTGGATGCATAATAACTATAAAATTACATACAATACCCATGACTCACTGGGAACAATACATATGGAAAAAGTATTACAATAAAAAAAAATATTTTTTTCATTATTTTATTATTCTTAATTCTATTAAATAGAATTACTTAAATTAGGTCAACTACTCTTTTTAAAACATTTAATTAAATATCTCTTTAAATAAAATAAATACACTATTAAATTTATAGAAATAAATATTCTACATATATATATAGATATAATTAAAAGTAATACATCTAGAAAAAAATATGCTATAAATATCTCTAAAATATATTAAAAGTTAAGTAATTAAAAAAA
>NZ_MUZW01000033.1:0-34949 GCF_003266085.1 Methanosphaera sp. DEW79
GGTAAAAAAAATATGTTTTTCAAATTAATTCTATTGTTTATTAATATGTATAATATTTAGGAAATATTTTTTTCATATTTAACTCAAAAACTTCATGGGTTTTTATCTTTTTTTTATAATAAATATGGAGTAATACAAAAGTATTACTTTTTAGTAAATTCATTTATATACTAGTATTACAAAAGTATTAACTATAATATAAATAATATATAAAGGAGTAATACTTATGAATAAATTCGAGAAATTAATGGGTTTTCTCGAAGGTCTTAAAATGACCATAGTAGGAGGAATATTCCTATTAATAAGTTTAATATTATTAATAACAAACACAACATTACCAATAGATCCTGCATGGGTAACTATTGTAATATGTGGACTTCCTCTTCTATACCTAGCTTTAAGTAGATTAGTCTATGAACACTGGGTATCTTCAGCATTATTAATATGTATTGCAATGGTTGCATCATTAATGATTGGTGAAATATTTGCTGCAGGTGAAGTAGTATTTATAATGGCATTAGGAGCTCTTCTTGAAGACTACACTGTAAGAAAATCAAAACAAGGATTAAGAGATTTAATAAATCTAAAACCACAAACTGGTAGATTACTAATTAAAGAAAATGGAGATATTGTAGAAAAAGAAATAAAAGTTCAGGAAATAAAAAAAGAAGATAAATTACGAGTACTTCCAGGAGAAGTAATTCCAGTAGATGGAATTATAATCAGTGGAGATACATCTGTAGATCAATCTGTTATGACTGGTGAATCACTACCACTAGATAAAACAGTTAATGATGAAGTATATGCTGGTACTTTAAACTTATATGGTGCCATAGATATAATCTCAACAAAAATAGGTAAAGATTCTTCACTAGAAAAATTAATTAGAATGGTTAAGGAAGCTGATGAAAAACAAGCACCAACACAAAGAATTGCAGATAAATGGGCAACATGGTTAGTACCTGTTGCATTAGCTATTGCTATTATTACATACATACTAACATGGAATATTGAAAGAGCAGTAACAATACTAGTAGTATTCTGTCCATGTGCACTGATACTTGCTACACCAACAGCTATTATGGCTGCAATTGGTCAAGCTACAAAACATGGTGTTCTTATAAAATCAGGTGAAGCTCTAGAGAAAATGGGTAATGTTAACTCCATAGCATTTGATAAAACAGGAACTTTAACCTATGGTAACCTAGAAGTATCTGATATAATACCATTGAAAGAAAATATTAGTAAAAAAATATTATTAAAATATGTAACAATTTCAGAGGTAAAATCAGAACATCCTATAGGTAAAGCCATAGTAAAATACAGTAAAAATGAATCTATCAATTATACTCAACCTGAAGAATTTAAAATGATTCCAGGAAAAGGAGTATCTGCAGTATATAATAATAAAAAAATACTATCTGGTACTATTAAATTCATGGAAGAAAATAATATTACAATAAATAGTGAATCTATTGAAAAATTAGACTTACTAAGAAATGAAGGAAAAGCATCTATTGTAGTATCATATGATAATGAATTAGTTGGAATAATTGGGTTATCTGATGTGTTACGTGAAACTGCTCCATATGTAGTTAATACTTTAATCAATGATTTAGATACTGATGTTGAATTATTAACTGGAGATAATCATAAAGCTGCAAATTACTTTGCAAGTAAAGTTGGTATAACAAATATCTATTCAGAACTGTTACCTGAAAACAAGGTTGAAATAATTGAACAATTAAAATGTGATAAGAAAACAGTGTGTATGGTTGGTGATGGAATTAATGATGCTCCAGCACTAAAAACAGCAGATGTTAGTGTTGCAATGGGTGGTATGGGTAGTGATATAGCTATTGATGCAGCAGATATTGCATTGCTAGGTGATGATATTGAAAATTTAACATATCTTAAAAAATTATCAAATGCAACTTTATTTACAATACATCTAAGTATAACAATATCTATGATAATAAATGCAGTTGCTATTGTATGTTCAGTATTAGGACTATTAGATCCTATAAGTGGAGCATTAGTACATAATATAGGTTCATGTGCAGTTGTAATGTTGGCAGCATCATTGTATGATAGAGATTTTTCTGATTATGCTCACAAATCTAAAGATAATATTACTATTAAAAAACCTATTACAAATTAATTTTTTTTCTTTTTTTTCTATTTTTTCATGTTATTATTTAGTGAATAAATAGTTCTTATTTTGGGAACTTAATTTGATATTTATTCACTATATATGAACTAAATTTCATATTAATAAACACTTTTTAGGAACTAAAATATTTTCCAAATCACTTTTTAGGAACACATGTATGGGCTTTATTCACTTCATGTTGATTAAATATATGTGTTTTGCTCAAAAAAAGAAAAATATGTTCTTATTTTAAGAAAAAAAACCTTAAGGTGTATTTTTTAAGTTTTTTATTAAAATGGTTAAATGGGGTTTTTTTTATAAAATAAATATGTTTTCTTCATTTTTACAATTAACTATTTAAAATCATTATCTTATTTATAAAAATAATGTAAATATTAAGATTAAATAAAAATTAAGTCCATATAATAACTTTATTTTTCTAAAATAATGTTCACTTTTTTGGTAATTTATTCATTTGTCTTATAAATCTAAGTTAATTATGAACTTTTTTTATTTTTAAATAGAAAAAAATAATTAATTTATAGTAAATTAATATAAAAAATATAAATTATTTAGATAATTTTAATTTTTAATTATTGAATGTTTATATATTAGTATTACATTATATAATAATAATTAATTTCAACTTTAAAAAACCATTAATTATATATGATTTATTATAATAATGTAGGGGATTTAAAAAAAATATATATAATTTTTGGGGGATGTATTATGGTCAATGAAAAAAACTCTGATAATTATCAAGAGTTGACTGAAGCCCGAAAGGATTATAAATTACATCTGACTATTTTAGTATGTATAGTGATAGCTGAATATATTGGCATGCTAACAGTAAATCTCTATGGAATTACAATAGTATTCATGCCATTATTATATTCATTGGTTTTAGCAATTGCACTCTATTTAGCAAAACCTGTTAAATGGATTACAGATAAACAATCAAATAAAGCTAGTACAATTATGATGCTCTTAATTGGTCCATTACTAGCTAAACTAGCAATTGCAAGTGGACAAAATATTCAGATTATTTTTAATGCTGGACCTGCAATTCTTTTACAAGAGATAGGAAACTTGGGAACAATATTTGCAGCATTACCTGTAGCATTGTTACTTGGTTTTAAACGTGAATCTATTGGAATGACAAGTTCTATATGTAGAGAGCCACAGATGGCTGTTGTTATAGATACCTTTGGATTTAATTCACCAGAAACAAAAGGATTTTTCACAGTATTTCTTATAGGTACTGTTTTAGGAACACCATTTATTAGTTTACTAGCAAGTGTATTGGCACATGTTATTCCATTACACCCATATGCTTATGGAATGGCATGTGGTATTGGTAGTGCAAGTATGAATGCAGCAGCAGTAGCATCGTTGTGTGCTATTTTCCCTTCAGCAACAGTTCAACTAGAAGCATTTAGTGGAATGGCAAATCTGCTTTCAATGGTTACAGGTATGTATGTTTATATATTAGTAGCTATTCCATTAACAGAATGGTTATATCGTAAACTTGAACCAGTGATTAGTCGAATTTTATTTAAAAAAGAAAATAAAAAAATAAAGGATTGATTTAAAAGTGTCAAAGATTTTATCTAAAGAAGTGGTGATGGAATGGATACTTATTTTAATTATCTTTTCTTTCATGTCTGCTATAGGTAACTATATAGGTTATCATTATCCATTTCAAGAATCCTTATATGGTATGTTTATTTTATGTGCTATAACCTTACTAGGACTAATAATAGAACATCATATTTCATATAACATACCTGCTATTATTTACATAAGTATTATAGGTTTAATAGTGGCACTTCCATGGTCACCAATATCAAGTACTATTATATACTATACATCAAAGGTAAATATTGTATCATTAACAACAATACTTCTAGCATATGCTGGAATAGCTATGGGAAAAGACTTAGGAGAATTTAAAAAAGTAGGTCTAAAGGGTATTATTGTTACCTTTTTTGTAATATTAGGAACATATATGGGTTCTGCATTAATTGCACAAGGAGTTTTAATGTATACTGGAATGATTTAAACTCCTTTCTAAAAAACTTTTTTTTTAAAATATTTATATAAAATTATAGTTACTAGTAAAAATATTAAAGTATTATTCTATAAACTATTATTATACTATACAAAGGTAATAATTAACATGTTTAATAAAAAGATTATAGAATCATCAAGGGAACTTCTTGATTATAAACTACACATCACAGTACTAATTTGTGTTTTAATATCTCAAGCTATTGGAACAGTTACTATAACAATAACTTCAGGATTTAAAATTATAATTCTACCTTTAATATTTTCATTAATACTAGTTACAATTTTATATTTAGAAAAACATGTTACATGGATTACTAAAAAACAATCAAAAACTTGTGGAAAAATAATGTTAATTATTATTGGACCATTAATTGCAAAATTAGCAATAACAAGTGGACAAAATATTGATTTATTAGTAAAAACAGGAATAGCCATATTTCTTGAAGAATTAGGTGATATAGGATCAATATTTATAGCATTACCTGTAGCATTGTTACTTGGTTTTAAACGTGAATCTATTGGAATGACAAGTTCCATATGTAGAGAGCCACAAATGGCAGTTATAATAGATAAATATGGTCTTTCTTCAGATGAAGTTAAGGGATTTATGATAGTATATCTTATTGGAATAATACTTGGAACAATTTTTATAAGTATAATTGCAAGTTTTTCATATTTAATTCCACTACATCCATATGCATATGCTCTAGCATGTGGAGTAGGAAGTACAAGTATGAATGTAGCAGCAGTATCATCTCTTATAACTCTTCATCCTGATTTATCAAATCAGTTATTAGCATTTAGTGGAATATCTAATTTAATTTCATTAATACTAGGGGTATATGTGTATATACTCGTATCATTACCATTAACAGAGAAATTATATGCTTATATAGAACCTATTGTAAGTAAATATATTTTTAAACGTTAATTCTTTTTTAGACTTTTTTTTATTTTATTTTTTTGAATTAGACATTATATTAATCATTAGAATCAAAAATATAATTAGTAATAAAAATTTTTGGAGAATTAAATTATGAGTGAATATACATTAGAAAATATAGCACAAGTTGTAGAAATATTAAGAGAAAAAAGTCCATTAACACATTGTATTACAAATGTAGTTACTGTTAAAGATTGTGCTAATGCTGTTTTAGCAGTAGGAGCATCACCAATAATGGCAAATGCTCCAGAAGAAGCAGAAGAAATTGTTGGTATTTCTAATTCACTTGTAATAAATATTGGAACATTAACTAAAGAACAAATAGAAACAATGAAGAAATCAGCAAAATTTGCTATTGAAAATAATAAGCCATTCATACTAGATCCTGTAGGTGTAGGTATTAGTAACATTAGAAATCAAACACCAATCGATATTATTACAAATTCAAAACCATCTATTATTAGAGGAAATCTTTCAGAAATCAAAGCAATAGCAATGATGTATGATATATTAGATGAATGTACAATGGCAAAAGGTGTTGATGTAGCTCAATGTGATATTATAAACAAAGATACATTAATTTCTAATTGTAATCTTATTAAGAATATTTCAGAAAAATTAAATACTACAATAGCAGTATCTGGACCAATTGATATAATATCTGATGGACATGATGTATACACAATAGAAAATGGTGATGCTATGATGTCTAGAATAACAGGTAGTGGATGTATGTTAGGATGTGTACTTGGAGCATATCTTGCAGTAACAAATCCATTAGAAGCAGCAATTACAGGTACACTTGTAATGGGTATAGCTGGAGAATTAGCTGCAAAAACAGCAAGAGATAATAACAAAGGAACAGGTTCATTTGGAATATATCTTATAGATGAATTATCAAAATTAAATAAAAGCACAATACTTTCTCAATCAAAATTAAATAAAATGTAGGTAATTGAAAATGGATATTGATTATAGTGTCTATTTAGTAACTGATCAATTTGATTTTACTGAATCAGAATTTTTAAATATTATAGAGGAAGCTCTAAAAGGAAACACTACTATTGTTCAAATAAGAGAAAAAAATAGTAGTACAAGAGATTTTTTAAATCTTGCACAGAAAGTTAAGAAATTAACTGATAAATATAATGTTCCATTAATTATTAATGATAGAATAGACATAGCTCTTGCAGTAGATTCTGCAGGAGTTCATCTAGGTCAAGATGATATGCCTTGTAAAATAGCAAGAAAAATTATAGGACCAGATAAAATTATTGGAATCAGTGCTGAAAACTATGGGGATGCACTCCAAGCACAAGAAGATGGAGCAGACTATTTAGGTATAGGTGCTATAGAAAAAACTCCAACAAAAACAGATTGTAGTGTTATTTCAGAAGAGGATCTAAATAAAATTAAAAAAACAATAAAAATACCCCACGTAGCAATAGGTGGTGTAAAAGAACATAATACTAGAGAAATAATAGATAAATATGGCTTTGATGGTGTAGCAATAGTTTCAGCAATTATGAAAAGTGACCTTCCAAAAGAAGCTGCAACTAACTTTTATAATCTAGTAAATAGTAAGTTAACCTTAGATGATGTTTATGCTGCTATATATGGTGTTATTGTAGGGGATGCTCTTGGTGTTCCATATGAATTTAAACCTAGATCTACACTACAAAAAACACCTGTAACTGGAATGAGAGGTCATGGTACTTATGATAAACCAGAGGGCACTTGGTCTGATGATAGTTCTTTAACATTAGCATTAGCTGATAGTTTAGTATATGGTATAGATTATGATGATATAATGTCTAGATTTAGTAAATGGTTATATCAAAACATGTATACTCCAGAGAATGAAGTTTTTGATGTTGGACAAACTACAGAAGAAGCAATCTATAATTATACAATGGGTGTAAATCCATTAGATTGTGGTGGAGTTGAGGAATATGAAAATGGTAATGGTTCTTTAATGAGAATAATGCCATTATTATTATATATAAATAGAAAATCAATCGATGAAAAAAGTGCTATTGAATTAATAAATAATGTTTCATCATTAACACATGCACATAAAACTAGTAAAGCTTGTTGTAATATATATAATTTCCTAGTACAAGCTATTATTGAAAATAGGGAAGCTAATAATCTTAAAACTTTAATTAAAAAAGCAATTGAAAGGGCTAAAAAACAGTATCCACTAAAAGAATATCCAGAATTTAAATCTTTATACGATGATCTATTCTTTGATTCAGGAGAAAATTTAGATAGTACTGGATATGTTGTAAATGCATTACAAATTGCATTCTATGCATGTTATCATAGTAGTGATTATAGTGATGCTGTGTTGTGTGCTGTGAATTTTGGAGAAGACACTGACACAAATGCTGCTATAACTGGTGGGATTGCTGCTTTATACTATGGTTATAAATCTATTCCACCTAAATGGATCGATGTTATTATAAATAAGGAATTAATTAATGAAGTTTTAGATGCCTTTAGTGAAGGTCTTAAACATTATTAATTTTCTCCTATTTTTTTTAGTATTTAATGAGTTTGGACCATTGTATATTTTTATCTACAAATTCTTTAAAAATTAGTTCTAAACCAATAGCAAATCCCATATCTTCATCATACCATCCTTTTTTCTTGTCTTGATTCATATATAGTATGCTGTATGCTTTCATTTTATAGGTTTCATACATGACAGCCCCAGGATATTTTTTATTATATTCTAAAGGATTAATATCTAACATATATACTAATTTTGTTGGATAGGCATCTGTACTATTTAATAACTCATTTTTTGTAGATTTGGCATAGTGTCTATCGATTCTAATTTTTCCACTAAAATCTCCTGGAAGTGTATTATACCATTCAAGATAGTTTAACATTTTATTTTCTTCTTTTTGAAGTATGTTTTGAATATTTTTATCAATAGTCATCTAATCACTCAATAAAAAAAGTTTTTTTTTTATTTTCTTATAAAAAAGGTTGGTGGTGATATTCAAGGTATTATTCTTGAATTATTATGTCTTTAAATTGTGGGAATTCTTCAATAAAATCATATATTTCTTTGTCAAGAAATTCTTCATATCTTTCCTTTTGATTTGAGTTAGGATCTGCATATTTATATTGTAATTCTGTTCTTTTTGCATATGTTTTTTCTAGTCTTTCTTTAACTTTTGGGTCAAAATTATTGAATTTTGTTGGTCTATCATGGTCATGTCCTTTATATGCAAGTCCTATGGTATTGAATCTGTATGGCATGATAGTACCAGCATTTAATGCTACTTCATACATTTCAAAGTAATGTTCTGTTATAAATTCATAGTTTAGTGTAACTGTTGATTCTTTTATGTGTTTATCGAATTCTTTTAAGTTATTTATATATTCTTCATCCCAATCTTTTCCTATACTCATATTATCACATCTTGATTTTTATTTTTATAACTATTGTTATAAATACTTTAGCTTTGAAAATGAAGTTATATTAAAGTATTTCGAGTAATATATACTTAAATAACAATTAAAAGGAGATATTTAAATAGATTTTAGTAAAAACAGGTATATTATCCAAGTATCTCTCTTAAAAATAGTATTATTATACAAGTGATTCATAATTAATTCATCATGTAGTATTAGATTAAAAGATGGTAAAAAAATTAGAAATGATAAAATTAGTTAAAAAATTAATTGTTGCACATTGGAATAAACATTAATTTACATCTACCTTATTTATATGTTCTACTTTTTCTACTACTTCTACCAATTAGAAATATTATATTTCAAAAAAGAGTATAATAATAAAGAGGATTAAAAAAAAGAATTATAGGAATTCTAAGACATAAACAAATACTTTCAATATACATTAGTTTATGATATACTTAGTTAAAATGTACTTAAAATGGGAGCTTTATGTTATATTGGTAAATATTAGGTTTGTGTTATTGGTGGTTAGTTATGTTACTAGTGAATTTCATGTGATGGTTGTTAGTTAATATTGTTAGTATTATGCTAAAATGATTATTTCTAATTATTCTCATGAATATTCAAAATATAACAACATTTTAATCTATCATGTTTTAAGGTATTGGAAAGAATTCTCATCTATTGATATGGATATGGAATTATCTGGTCATACACATGAGTGTCAATTTATTCCTGAAACATTATTTACTAGATTATTATTTAAATATAATCATGGACTTTTTTAGTCAAGAAGTAGAAGAAAATAATATAAGAACATCATATTTATCTGTAACATATGGAATAGGTTTCTTTGCAGTACATATATGTTTAAGTAATTCTTTTGAAATACTTGTTTTAAATATAAATAGAAAATAATTTTTTATTTAAAAAAATAATATAAGATAAGGGGATTTTTTTTAATCTACCTCTACACTTATATATTTAGATTTATCTGATACTTTTTTTAGTACTTCAAATAAAAGTGGTGTCATACATCCTGTATTTATTATATGTATCGTGGTTTCTTCCTCTATTTTTATAAGAAATTCATATAATCTATCTATATCACCATCATATTCTGGAAAATTAAATAGATCTTGTATATAATATATTGGATCTTTTCTTATTAATTTACCATTTATATCTATATACTTCATTTAATCACTACTAAATGTTAAATAATTACTTTCACATGCTGCATCATAGAATGTGTCATATAAATCCTTAGATATTTCATTACTATTTATTAGATGAATCTCTGTTTTTACACCAATACTTGTAAGACAATCATATAAAGCATCAAGATTTCTTCCATAATAATCTGGTAAATCTAATTTTTTAATTAAATAGTCATGTGTTTTAAGTTTAATTTTTTTACCATCTAATATTACAATATTCAATATTTTTCACCAAATTTTTCTATATTTCATTAAATGTTTTATAGTGATCTGTAGTGTAGTAGACTTTATAATTTTCAGTAGAATATACTATTCTCTTGGAACCACGTGTGGTACCATTTGCATCAATATCACATTCTATATATTTTGATGTACTAGTTGGAAGTATTTTCTGCCTATTTGTAAAAACATCTCCACCAATACTCTTTCCAGGTGCATATTCTTTTAATGGACCACCATTCCATCCAAGTTTTTGTGCTTCTTTTTTAGTTATATAATTACTTGGAAGTTTATGATATTCTTTTATATAAGCTGCCACTTCATCAACAGTACAATATTGTCCATTTTCAACAATATGTATATTGGTTGTATTATTGTTACTAATTATATTATTATCATGGTCTGATAGGATATTTACTCCAAAAACACTACCTAGAATGGCAATAATAACAATAGTAATTACTGATATCATTTGTTGATTAATAAAATCACCTCTTATTAATTATTCTATTGATTATATTTAATAAAAAGTTAACTATTTTTTAAAAAAAGAAATATGTTGTTATACTACATATTCTAGTATAACAGCAAATATGGTTATAAACATTATGATTTCAACAATATAAATAAAGAAGTTATGAAACAAGCTATGATTTGTTACATTTTTCCTTATTATGTTGTGTAGATTTGGATTGAATTGGGTTGCATATACACTTGCAACAATAAATGATATTATTAAAACCCATACAAGTACATTTATTAGAATTTGAATAAAATCTGTATTCACAAGTATAAGTGATGTTACTGGCTCTAAGGATAGGTATGGTAGGAATTGTCTTGTAAATATTCCAAGTATTGATGTTGGTGTTGTTGTTACAATGTATGAATTTAGCATAATAATATATAACATTATTATAATTGCACCTATAATTGCAGTCCATAGATAAAAGCTTGTTTTATAGAAGAGATATTCTGATTGGAAATCTATTTTAGTTTTAGACTCATCATATTTTTTTGTGCCTTCATAGTGTACTGTTAATATATAGTCTTTTCGTGATATTGATGAGGTTATTGTTGCTGTTCCATCTTTTGAAATTTTTCCACTACCAACAATTTTTCCTTTCTTTGAGGTAACTATAACTTTTCCTTTTAAAACAGGTGCATTTGTTTGGGCTTCAGTAACTTTTACTGAAACAGTATACATTTTCGTGTTAGAATTTACTATTTCTGCATCTATTTTAGTTTTTATTTTTTCATTTTCTGTATTCATAAAATTAACCCCAAATATTTTATTAGTTTGATTTTTTTCAAACTTAACAACAATATAGGTATATTCTATAAATAATAATAATTATTTAGAAAAACATTGTTGATATTTAATTTTTGTATATTAATGTATGTCGTAGCTTATATTAATAATTTCTCTTTATAAACATATATTCTAATTTAATAAATTCCTTATTATTTTAATTATTATAAAGTATTTGGTAGAATAATTTAGAGGAAATTTGTTTTATTATATAATATATATTTATTTCTTAAAATTCTAAAAATACATATATATCAATTAAATTTATTTTTATATATTTTTGAATTATTTTTTTTCTAGTAAAAAAAAAGTTTTAAATGTAGAAAAATTGAAAAATAAATATGAAAAATTAATATAATACTAAATACATAATACTATATAGTTTTATTAATCATTTTTCTAATAAAACATCAATTTTTAAATATTAATAGGAGATTATATGAGATCAGGAATGAAAACCATTCTTGCAGTTGTAATAGCAGTAATATTATGTTGTGTAGCCTTTGGAGGATACATAGTATATGATAATATGCAAAAACAGAATCAAGAACTGAATAAATCACTACAAGATGTACAAAAACAACTTAATGAAACACAAAATAACTCTTCAACAAATACAACAACAAAAGCAACATCTACTACAAAAAAAGCAACACCTACAGCAAAATCTGCTAGTAACAAAGTAACATATGAGGAAGCTGGTGTAGATAAGAATATAGGTTACATTAAAACATGTAAATATAAGGGTTGTGGAGCTAGATACGACTCAAGATTAAGTTACTGTCCAAGCTGTGGACAAAGAAATATATATGTATAATTTACATATATCCTCTTTTTTTAAAACAAGTGTTTATTTTTTCTAAAATTTTATTAATATTATCATATATATAATTAACTAATATCAAAAAAATTTTATCTTATTATATTTAATAAAACAGGACAAAAAATTAAATTAATTCTTTTTATTTAAAAAATCAGGGTTTTTTTTAATATAACGCTTTTTATTAAATTTATTGTATTAAATTAAATAATTTAGTAGATTAAAATTTAAGATATTTTAATTATTATTAAAGAGGTGACTACATGTCTCAAAAAAGTTTTTCTCCTAGATGGGAAAGTAATATAAGCTTTATACTTGCCATGATTGGGTCTGCTGTCGGATTAGGAAATATATGGCGTTATCCATATGTTGCATATACCAATGGTGGAGGAGCATTTATACTTCCATATATTATTTCAATAATATGTCTTGGAATTCCATTACTATTTATTGAATATGGTACTGGATATAAATTCAAGTCAGGTATGAGTAAAATTCTTCGTAAAATTAATACAAAATATGAATATATAGGATGGTTTATTCAAACATCAACCTTTTTTATTTTAACATACTATGTATGTGTAGTAGCATGGAATCTATTGTATGTTCCATTAAGCTTTTTTAAAGGTTGGGGTTCAAATCCAGATAATTTTCTGAATACAGTAATACTAGAATCAACAACAGATGTAAGTGGATTGTTTCATATAGCAATATATGTTCTTATTGCACTTACAATTGTATGGATTATATTATGGTATATTTCACATCATGATATAAATAAGGGAATAGGTAAATTTAATAAAATATTAACACCCTCATTATTTATTATAATGATAATTATAGTGGCATTTGCTCTTACATTACCAGGATCAGGTTTTGGTGTATTAACTCTCCTAACACCAGATTTATCAGCAATTACTAATTCAGACATATGGATTGCAGCACTAAGTCAAATTTTATTTTCACTTAGTATAGGTATGTGTATTGTTGTTGCATATACTGCATATCTTCCAGATGATGTTAATATTCCTAAAAATGTACTACTTATAGCTTTAGCAAATAGTTCATTTGAAGTATTTACAGCAATAGGAATTTTTGGAATACTTGGTTTTATGAGTACAACACATGGAATTCCTATTAATGAACTTGTAACACAAGGAACTACATTAGCATTTGTAGCATTCCCTCAAATATTTAATGTAATGGGATTTATAGGTTATATTATTGGGCCTTTATTCTTTATAGCATTATTATTTGCAGGTATAACATCAAATATTTCAATAATGGAACCTATTATCTTATCACTTAGAGATAAATTTGGTTTTGAAAGAAAAAAAGCAGTGACAATATGTTGTGTTGTAGGATTTATAATATCATTACTATTTACAACTTCCTTGGGAAGTAGTTTAGTAGGAGTATTTGACACATTCATAAATCAATTTGGTGTGGTGTTAAATGTAATTATTGAACTTATATTAATTACATGGATTTATGGAATTGATAAAATTCTACCTGGAATAAATAAGAATGCAACCTTCCTAAAAATAGGACCTAAATGGAAAATATGGATGAAATACATTATTCCAATAATTATATTCATAATATGGATTAAAGGTATTTCTGAGTCATTAATAACAAATGATACATTTACAAACACAGTACAATTGTTGTTATTGATGGCATTGTTTATTGTTCCATTGATACTAACAAAAATTCCAGCAAAAGTTGAAGATTACTAAAAAATTAACATTAATTGTTAGTTTTTCTTATTTTTTTTAGATTAATTTCTTTTAGAATTATTATTAAAAAGAGCTATTTTATTTTTTTTAGAAAAAGTATAAAAATTGAGTGTATAGTTAATAAAAAAAATATAAATTCTTTTTTTCTTATTAATTAAAACACTATTTTTTTTAGTTTAAGATTTTAGTAGAATTAACTATTGATTCTATTGTAGATTCTTTAAATGTTTCATTCATTTTACCTTTAACAAATATGTGATATGTGTTGTTATCTTTACTATACCAGAAATGATAAGCATTACTTGTATTATTATCAACAGTGTTCATATCATCATCGGTGTCGTTATCAGTTGCATTTGAAACTATAACACCTTCAATAGAAATATTATTATAATTTGATGAATAATTTTCTATAGTGTAATTATTTGCATGTTTTTTGTTAAAATCATCAACTAAATCTTTAACTGTTTCATTTGTTTTAAGTCTATCAACTTTGATTATAGTTTTAGAATCAGATATTTTAATTGTTTTATCTGTGGAATTTATTACTTTATAACCTGTAGGGGTTGTAAAATTTAATTTAGGACTATTATCATTCATTGTAAAGAAGAATACTCCACAAACTCCTACTAAAACTATTAAAAGTATAACTAAAATACTTAATTTTTTAGTATCCATTTTAATCTCCCATTTATTTTAAAAAAAAGATATAAAAAATCTTGATTTTTTTTATATGATTTATTTTAAAAAAATAACGTTTAAATCAGCATCATATACTATTTTATACGTTTATAATATATAGTATATATAATTTATACAATATTTAAATTAGTTAAATGTTATTAAAATAATTTAAAGGTATTGTTTTTAGTTCTATTTTCATTATATTGAAAGTTTCATAATATATTCAATGAATTTCATTAATTTATTTAAAAAGTAGGCTTATTCATATTTTTAATTAATTTTCTTTTATTTGGTATTTTGAAAATGAAATTGTCTTTATAATATCTTACTAAAAAATTAAAGGTAAATTACTTATTCAAGTAATTTATTTACAGTATCAACCTTAGCATCAAGTGTACGATTTTCTAAATCTCTTCTATCATCAATTTTAATAACAGAATAAACTCTACCAATACCTGCTTCAAAAACTGCTTCTTGTGCTTTAGCTAATACTGGATATAATTCTTCATAACTATTAGCTTCAATCTGTGTACCCATACCAGTTAATTGGTAATTAAGATTAGAATCTTTAATGACTTGTACTGCTGCTGTTACAAATTTTTTTAATTCAGTACCATCTGTTCCAACTGGTAATATTGCAAAATCTGCTGTTATCATAAATATCACTCCAATTTATATAACTTTCCATATTTCATAATAGTTTCATCATTCATATTATACATCATATCAATCAGATATGTTCTAAAAGAACCTGAACCTTCATTATTTATTTCCATTTTTCTTCTTGCTAATTCTCCAGAAATAGCCATGGATAAACTTCCAATAATTGCTGCTTCTAGTGGACTTGTAATAGCACAAAAGGATCCGATAACACAGGTAAGCATACAACCACTACCTGTAATTTTAGACATGACTTCTTCACCATTATCAATAAGATAGATACTTACTCCATCTGAAATAATATCTATTGCACCAGAAACTGCAATTGTTGTATTAAGTTTATCTGCAACAGCTTTTACTAAAGAAGCATTTGATTTAATATTATCTTTTGTAATAATATCATCACTTGAAACATCTACTCCCTTAGCTACAGATTTTTCATCTGTAATATTAAAAAGATTAGCAATAGCTTTTATTTCAGACATATTTCCACGAATAACATCAACTGATGATTTATTAATCAAATCAATAGTAATATCATTTCTTAATTTAGAAACACCTACAGCAACTGGATCAAGAACAAGGGGTGTGTTTGTCTTTTTTGTATGACAAGCTGCAATTTGCATTGGTTCTATTTGATCTTCAAGTAAAGTACCCATATTAATGATAGTAACACCTGCAGCTTCAACAAATTCTTCAATCTCAGGAGCTTCATTTGCCATAGTTGGTGATCCACCAATAGCAAGTACAACATTAGCACAGTCATTAATTGTTACATAATTTGTAATACAATGTGTTAATGGACATTTATTTCTTAGTTTTTCTATATTTTTACTACATTGTTCTAACATTTTTTTATCTATTTTTCTAATTTTATCAGTATCCTTTAAAAAAATTTTTCTATAATAATATATTTATAATTATTAATATATAATAATTAGAAGATAGCTTCAATATGGATAATTTAGATATAAAAAAAGTTATGTAGAGGTTATGTTGTTAGGATGATATTTTTTCTTCTTCAATATTTCTATTTTTAGCTATAATTTTATTTTTTTTGGATTTTTTAAGAGCATATATTGTTATAGGAATTAAAATTATGAATATAACAAAAGCAGAAGCTGGTATTCCAAAATACCTTTGTACTTGTTCTTGAATAATAAGCATAACAAGTAATCCACCAATAAATCCAATAATCATTGATTTAAAAGTCATTCCATGTGTCCACTTACAATCCTCTTTCATTTTCCCAAAAAAAGGATCAGCAGGTTCTTTAAAAACGCCCTGATATTCTCCTATTGCTTTGGGAATTATGTATACTGAATAAACTAATAAAACTAGAACTATATATCCTGTTATTTCTGTTATTGTCAAATAAATGCTTCCTTTCATATTTATTTTTTTCTTTATATGTAGTATGTAATTTAAAATAAATATAAATTTTGGTATACGTAAATATTAGTTATTTTTTTTATTAGATAGAAAATATTTAAATTAAAACATAACATATTAATAAATAACTAATAAATAAGGATGGAGATGAAAAATGTACAATAAAATATTATTACCAGTGGATGGTTCAAAAAATTCTGAAAAAGCAATAAAACATGCAACTACATTAGCAATTGATGAAGAAGCAGAAATAGTCATATTGTATGTGGTGGATCATAGAAGTTTAACAAGCCTTCCAGAAAATGCTCTAGAAGATAAAGAACTAGCAGACTATGAAAAACAAGGGGAAGTAGTAACACAACGTGTAGTAGATCAAATAAATGGAATTATTAAAGAAACCTCTCCTGATAAAACAATAAAAACAGAAAAATTAATAGTAGAAGGAAATCCTGCAAACATCATAATAAAAGCTATAGAAAAGAAAGATATTGATGTTGTTGTAATAGCAAATAGTGGAAAAAACTTTGTTGATAGATTCCTTATTGGAAGTGTAACAGAAAGAATAATTAGATGTTCTACTGTACCAATTGTAGTAATACCAACAAAATCAGAGTAAAAAAAACTCTTTTTCAACTATTTTTTTTATATAGAAAACATTCATCTTCATGTGAATATATAACACCTATGGCTTGTAGAAATGAATAAATAATAGTAGGTCCAACAAATTTCATACCTCTTTTTTTAAGATTTTTAGAAATAGACTCAGATAAACTAGATTTTGTCTTATTATTTTCATATATAATCTTATTATTAGTAAATGTTTTAATATAATTATAAAAACCATTAAATTCATGACTAATATCAATAAATACACTTGCATTAACAATAGATGATCTAATTTTTAGTTCATTTCTAATAATTTTTTTATTTGCCATTAATGTTTGAATCTTATCTTCATCGTAACAAGAAATCTTTTCTGCAGAAAAATCATCAAATGCATATCTAAAATCTTCTCTTTTATTAAGAATAGTCTCCCATGATAGTCCTGCTTGAAATATTTCGAGTATTAACATCTCAAAGAGATATTCATCATTAAAATTAGGAACACCCCATTCATTATCATGATAATCTATGTATAATGGATTATCTATATTACACCAACTACATCTAATATTTTTATTCAAAAATATTCCTCACCTTTTCTTTAGATAAATTAGAATTTTACCTATATTATTTATATCATTCATATTTGTATATATATTAAATGTTTCAAAATCATTACAATCATTTATATAATCATAGTCTGTAGATAAAATACTTCCATCTTTAGCATAAAAGACAACAGTTATAGTAAGATCTATCTTTTTTGAAGAGTTTCTTATCTCACCACATACAGTAATACTTTCTTGATTAGAATCCAATTCTGCTACAGAAACATTTGATAGATCAATTCCTTCTTTTTCATAGTTATTTTTTAATTCAATATAACTACTTAATATTTCACGTTTTCTATCAAGACTATAAATATATTCTAAACCCATATTTTCTAGTACATCTTCTTTAGTTTTACCAGTAGGAATATTGATATCTGTAGATATATTTTCTAATGTTTCGATAATTTCATCTTGTTTATCTAGTATAGAATCTACTATTGTATTAAGATTATTATACATATCTTCTAATTTTTCAATACTTAACTCAAGATTGTGGATATGTTCTGATTGGTTTTGTTTATCAGATACTTTTTTATAAACTTCCTGTATTTTTTTATTTAGACTATTGAATTCATTTACCATATCATCATTAATTTTAAGTATTTGGTGTGTATTATGAATTTTATTTTCCTTATTTGATTCCATGGTGATAACCTCAAAAATAAGATTAATTATTATTAATAGATTTTATAAAAAGTATAATATAAATAATTTTATTATACTTTAATTAAATAGAAGGTTGATTAGTAAATGATTTTTTATAAAAATAGTAGTATTATATTAATTTTTTCGTTTGTATTTTATAACTTCTAAAAAAAACCTGAAAAACCTACTAAAAATAAGGAATCAATCAATAGATTAAAATATAATGAAAAATTCCCAATACCTATTGTTAAAAAATCATATGAAACTAAAGTAAGTAGAACAAAGGAAATTTCCATAATTCAAATAAATCAAAAAAATAGATATAATAGAAGATAAACCAAATTTTAAATTAAATTATTCAAGTTTAATACAACATATGAAAAAATGGAAAAGACACAAAATCTTACTTTAAATCATTCAAAAGAAAATAAAACAACAATACAACAGAAAAAAATCCAAAAGAATTTAAAAAAAAATATTTAAAATAGATATAAACAAGTCAATAAAATAAACCTACAATATTCAAAGTATCGGTGGTGATAATATGGATGATGAATATCTAAAACAATTAGACAATACTTTAAAAGAGTATGTTGCAACTATAACAAATAATATTACATTAATAAATAATATTATTGATAAGAATGATTTATTTGGTGTTTCTAAAGAGATTACTGAACTTTACAAAAGAACAGATGATTTATCTAAAACATATAAACAGTTGGATGAAAAAGTAATTAAATCACTAGCAAAACAAGAACAGATATTAAATGTAATGGGAAACTCTAAAAATTTTCAAAAACCATCAAAACTAAAAACTCAATTAAAAAAATCCAAATATGTGGCAGTGAAAATAAATTCTGAAAGGGAAAAGAGAAGTGGGGTAACGTTACATGATTTTAAAATAAAAAAAACCAAGACAAGACAAGGAAATTTCTTCATAATAGATGGTAATGTTTTTACAAAAGATTGTAAAGAATTAGATATAAATGTTTTTTTTGAAATATATGATAAAAATGGGGAATTGGTGGATAAAGACTATGATTTTATATCAGTAAGTAGAGAAAATCCGCTTCAGGAGGTATCAATGTCTTTTGATGTTAAAGATTTAGATTCAATAAAAGTAGTGAATGTATATCCTGAAATAAATAATAATCAAAATATATTTGATTATCAAAGTGTTGATTTGGATAATAGTAGAAATAGAAAAGAAACTCAACCAACTAAATCAATTCCAACCGAGTCATTCTCATTAGTTAATATAAATACTGCAGGTGTAAATGAATTATCAAAACTTCCTGGAATAAATATGATACTTGCAAAAAAATTAATTCAACTACGTCAAGATGGATATATTGTAACTTCTCTTAATGATCTAGGCCAAAAACTAAATTTAAAAGAGTTTGAATTAGAACAATTAGAACCATATATAACAATAGAACAAGATACTAGAAAAAGTAGAACATTAGATATATAATCTAACTTTTATTTTATATATAAAAAAAATAATTAGGAGTACTTTTTAAAATGAAAAAATTTTTTATCTTTGACTTTGATGGAACACTAGTTAATACATTAGATGATTCAGTAATAGCATATAATGAATCCTTAAAAATACATGGAAAATATGGAGAAAGTGTTAATAAGGATTGTGTGGATTTTGATAATTTTATTGAAAACATGGCAAAAGATAAGGAAGTTCTAAAAACATACAGGGAAATATATGACAAATGTAATAAGATACATACTCTTCCGTATCCTGGAATTAATTCAATGCTTGAAAAATTAGATAAATCTGATTCTGAAGTAGCAATATGTTCAAATAGAATACAGAACCTGCTGGATGATCTTACAGGAAAGTTTTTTTCCACAATAAATTTTAAGTATGTTATAGGACAAAAAATGGATGGATGTCGTAAACCTAATCCTTGTCTAATAAATGGTATTTTAAATAATGAAACTTATAAAAAAGATGAAATAGTCTATATAGGTGATAGAATGGTAGATATAGAAACAGCAAAAAATGTTGGAATTGATGTGGCAGTTGTAACATGGGGTCAGGGAAATAATAAAGCATATCATGATAAATATCCTATAAAAATAATAAGAAAATCAGAGGAAATATTATCATTATAATAAAAGTAAATTGGTTTGTATATCTATTTATCTATTGCTTCAATAAGAAAACTAACTGGTCTAAAACCATCGTTACATGAAATCATAGCTGATTTCTTATTTTTCATCCATCCATCATAAATATCCTCACCACCACAGGATAGGGCTAGAACAAAGGGTGAAATAGTACTCCATGCACTTTCACAGAAATTTTCTGGCCTATTCCATCCATTAGCTATGTATACTTCTCCTTCTTCTACATCACATGCATGTTCTATGGGATTTTCATATTTTGAAATTAAATCCTCATAACATGCCTTACGCATAACTGTAATTTTTACTTTTTTCATATTTATTCAACTACCTATATTTTAAATAATATTATTATCTAAATTTCATACTATATATTAGATAGTATGATGATTATCTAAAAAACTACTTTAGACAACAAGTTTAAGATAATATATATTAAATCATTAGTTAATAATAAATCATTAGTTTTTTATTAAATAGAAAAAAGAATACCTTTTTTTATTTTATAGAAATTATAATAAATGTTATTTTACAAAGAATATAACTAATGACTTTGGAGGTTTATTTACAATGACTGAAATAACTAAATGTCTAAATGAGTGGAATGCTACTATTGAAGCATTAGGATGTGGAAAACAATCAATTCTTATTAGAAAGTACTCTACAACATTAAATGAATTCTTATTATATCCAACAGTAAGTTATGCTAATAAAGATAACTACTTGGATAGTTTTAAAAATGAGGATATTGATTTTGTTAAAGAAAATACTCTTCCAAAATCTGTTGATAAAAAATATGAAGTTAAATACTATGCAAAAGTAGAAGAAATTATTGAAAAATCAGCAAATAGGATAGGTTCATTAAATAAATATCATATATGGACACGAGATCATGTAAGTAGTTATTTAGATGGTAATAAAGCTAAAGTATGGCTACTTAGAGTATATAAATTAGATAAACCAATATTAACTAAACGAAGTAATGGAATGGTATTTGCTAATACTAATAAGAAAATATCACTTAGTAATATGAAACCAGTAATTAGTGATGTTGAATTTAATAAAATTAAAGAAGATATAATTGGATAATAATATATTATCCATTTTATTGTTGGATATTGTTTTTTTAAATCATGAGTTTTTAGTTATATCTTTTAAAATAGTATTAATAACTTTATTTTCCCCAATTCTATCCATAACATAGGATATACGTTCATTATCTTTCCCAAATTCCATATAATATTTTATAATAGAATCAACAACAGATAATATTTCTTCTTCTTTAAATATTCCAAGTGATATTCCATTTTTTATATTTCTACCAAGCATTCCTCCAATAAATATTTCAGCACCTTTTTCTTTAGTAGTTATAGCTTCAAATTTACATGTTCTTACACAATCACCACAACTTACACATAATGTCTTATTTTGAACTACTTTCTTATTGATAATTTCAAGTGCTTTAGGTTTACATACATCTACACATAAACCACACCCTACACATTTATTTCTATTAATTTGTGGTTCTGTTATACCAGTTATTCCAATATCACTCATGGTTGCCTTAGCACAGTTATTTACACAGCCATTTACACCTATTTTACATTTATGTGGAGTTTTCATACCAAAATATTTATCTTCTAATTTTCTTGTTATTGATTGTGTATCAATATTCCCATGAATACAAATTGTTCCTTTACATGATACAAGTGGTCTTACCTTAGGGCCAGTTCCACCATGCTTTAATCCTAAAGTTTCTGCTTCTTTTAGAAATTCTTCAACATCCTCATCTTTTATCCATGGAATTTCTATTTGAAGTCTTGTGGTTTCTCCAACATATCCTTGACCATACTTTTTAGATAAATGGGCTATGTTTATTATATCTTCAGCTGTGAAATTTCCTGCCCTACTTAATAATCGTACTGAAAAATGTTCTCTATCATTTTGTAACAATACTCCCAGTGGTTTTAATTCATTTTGTCTTTTAGAATTCACTACCATAATATAACCTCTAATGCTATCTCTATTACTTATATTATAAATCTTTTTAGATGAATTTAGTTATTTAAAGTAGATTAAACTTATAAATAACATTTACAATGTTATTTTTTTTAATAGTTATGTATATTTTTATTTATTTAAGCTAAAATAAGAAAGAAACATGGTTATTTTATATTTTCATTATTTTGGAAACAAAAATAGAAAAACAATATAATAAAATATTAGATGAAATAAAAACACTTGACGAATTAATACAAACAACAGAATATACACATAATACAACAAAAGAATTAAAACAAGCAATAATCAATACAATACAATCACTAGTAGACCAGGAAGCAGAATACACATACAATGAAATAAGATATAATGGTTACTTTGACAAAATAAGAGATGCAAAAATAAAACTTGGATTAGCAAATGAAACAGAGAGGAAATCATGAAAAAACGAAGAAAACATTTAACACGTGATGATATAGCATGTATAATGGCAGTTACTGGAGTGCTTGTTATTATTTTTTTAAAGAATGCTGGTTTCGTTTGTTAGGGAAAAATAAGTAGTTAACTGATAAAAGAGGTGAACTAGGAAATATAAGATAAGGAATACTAGTTTATCGTTAGTAGGCTGTAAAATAGAGTAAATTAATATAATAAGATGAAAAATAAGTAAACAATAATTTACATGTAATAACTAAACTATAAAGTAATATGAATCTCAAAAGATTAGGAGTATAGTTATATGGCCGTTCCACGACAAATCTTCTAATTTATATTATCCGAATAGTCCCTATGAGTTTAGTGTACTTCCCCTTGAAATTAGGTCAAGTATATGAGAATTTTTTAGGAAAAACAACATTCAAAGTAGCAAAAATATAGAAAAAGAAAGGAGATAAATAGTATAACACAATACTATTTACTCCTAAAACTAATTTTAAAAAATAATATTAAAAATTCACTCCCACAACGAAGTAAAATAATTCTCATGAGCCTGCTTCAAAAAAAATAATAAAAAAATAAAAAACAGACTATATCTAAACAATTGTCATTCACATCATATATATATATAAAAAGGAATTATATAAAAATTAAGAATTACATAAAACAATTACATGAGTAAAAATAACAAAAGTCTTTTTGATGATTATAAAAAATTTGAAAGAATACTAAAAATTAATCCAGATAATAACGTTTTAGACACAAGTACAGAAGATTTTTTAGCACCTACAACTTTAATTCCTCTTTTAATACACGCTATTAAAAAATGATATTCAAGAATTTCATACTCATAAAGATACACGAGATTATGTATTACATATATTAAAAAGAGAACAAATAGGTAATAACACACCATTTAGGATATTACCAAAAACTAAAGAAGCTTTTAATGATGAATCAATTTCAATGGAAGTTGGAAATTTAATTACAGAGGATTATGCGGGAAAACAATCAATTAACTTCGTTATCTCAGAATTGGTGAACAATATATATGATCATACATCATTCGAAAAAAAATATGCAAGTCATGGTTATATCTATGCTCAACTATATCCTATCTGGAAAAAATTAGATATAACTGTATATGATGATGGATTATCTATTCCTGGAAGATTTGATAAATCAAATGTAGACTATGAAAATGATTGTCATGCTATTGAAAAAGCATTAACCCAATTTACAACTATCAAAAATAGACAATCTGAACGAGGAAATGGATTAGGGTCATGTATGAAATTAATCAAAGCTAATAAAGGTTCAGCTTTAATTGTTTCTAGAAAAGAATGTTTAGAAGTAGATGAAAAAAGAAAAAAATATCATTATCATAACCTAAACAATGAAAAATTATTCAAAGGAACATTAATAACATTAAGATTTAGGGATAACCCCATAAATTTTTATGAAGCATTGGATGATGGATACATTCATGGAACACCCTACAAATACGTGGAGAATAATATATGAAAAAAATAATTTTAAACGAAATTTACTCTTCTCATTTAGAAATGAGTTTCACAGCAGAAGATTTATTTACCAATCAAATAAACAACAATGACTTTTCAGAGATAATAATAGATTTCACAGGAATAACATTCATGAGCTTGTCATTCACACAAGAATATGTCTACCAAAAAACCCATACAAGTAAGAAAATAACAGAAATAAAAATGCATGAAGACATTAAACCAATGTTAGAACTAGTAGAAAAAAGAGAAAAATAAACCATTTAATGTATATGTACTGTATGATAATTACTAATTTTTAAACTCTTTTACTAAATAAAAAAAATCACGTCCCTCTAATAAAAGGGGAATGATGTGATGGTGTACATAGAAAGAACAAAAATTGAACAGTATGTATATCAATAGTAAGTAAAAATATAACGTAAACCTAATTAATAAAAAAATATTCAAAAAAAAAGAATAAATTTATTGTTTATCTTTATGATAAACATCTAAAAATACTATAAAATCTTTTTGCTCTTCATAAACATAAGACAAACGAAATGGAGAAACATACACCTCACGAGTACCCTTACGATTATGTCTCATAGGCTTACCAATCACTGGATTAGACACAATTTTCCGTATCTGCTTCTTAACACGAAGCTTATAAGTATTATCAAGATTGGATATAACTTTACAAAAATGGTCATCATAAGATACAGTTACCATTTTTCCAACTCACCCAGAAAATCAGATTCACCCATAGAAACAAGAGAACTTTCATCAATATCAGTAAGTAAATTTTTTACATGTTTTTCATGTTCAAAATCATCTTTAAGAATATGATGGTTAAAATATTGTTCATGTTCTATTAACTTGTCATGTATATATGGTAGTTTAGTTTCGTATTCTGTTTGACTAATCTTATCTTCCATGTAATATGAAACAATTAAATCTAATAGTTGTACGGATAGTTTTTGTAATTCAAGTCCAAAGGTTAAGTTAGTTAATGTATTATTTTCTTCAATAATATAGTTTACATTATCATTTGCTGTCTTGACTTCCATTAGTTCATCGTATAATTCATATAAGTGTTCTGTGGGTAATTTATTGTTTTTGATTCTGAGGGATATGTCGTTTATTTGGTAGTTCAGTTGGGAGTATGAATCAGAGTCAATCTCTTTGATTAGAGAGTAGGAGCCAAGGTTAGTGAAAAAGTGGGATATGGTATTATTGAAGGTTTGAAAAGCATTTATGTTCATCATATTATTTTCACCTTCTGTATGTTTAATATTATTATAATTCTTTGTAGTATATACAATTATTGTACTAATAAAGTGAATTATAAAATACATAAGATGAACTAAAATAATATTCAATTTATTTTTTTGTATGTTTGGTAATATTTTTTAATATAATTAGTATGACTTAAATAATAAATACTTCTTAAAAGATAACTATCAATAGAAAGAATTAATGGAGAAATTTTTATTATGAAAAAAGGTGAAAGATATGAAAATCCTTATTTAACTGAAGTTATAGTAAGGATTAATTTTTCTACAATACTTGCATTATCAGGTAATAATGAAAGTGCTGCAGAAGATTTTCGTAAGAATATATTTGAACAATATCCAATAGCCTTACTGAAAAAAAATCATGAAGTGAATATTGGATTAAATATTCAATCAGATGGCTTTAATCAAATTAATCAAAGAGATAAAATAATATGGGAATTTAAAAATAAAGAAGATAATAAAAAAATAGAATTATCTGATTCATATGTTTTATTAACATACACTAAAGAAGCTTATACCAATTTCCGATATTTACTACAAGACATCATATTAATATTAGATGCATTGAAAAAATATTCTCCTATAAACCCACATTTACTCCAGTTACGATATATTAATCAACTATCAGGTAAATCAATTGAAGAATTAACTAAATGCATTAACAAACCTTATTTCAATGAAGAGATAATAGATTTAAATGGTAAGGATACCTTTGTTCAAAATCTAAGTAGATTAACAATAACTGAAGGAAAATATCTTTTAAATACCCAATATGGACTGTTTAATCCAGGTTATCCGAATCCAAATTTTGAAAAGAATTATATACTGGATTTTGACTGTAGTTTTTATAACATTGAATCAATGAATCAAATAAATGAAGAATTAAAAGAAATGAATTATTTTATATGGAAGCAATTCCAATTAGCTATAACAGATAAACTAAAAAAAGAAATGAAAGGTGAATTAGATGAATGAAACAATATCATATAATGAATTAGAAAAAACCAATTCAAATAATATTCACCCTTATTCTGAACATAGTAAAACAATAAGCACTGACGATTATTTTAAACAACTTTCAGAAAATAAATTCTATTCTGAATTCCAAGAATATTTATCAAACAATTATTCACTTATTAACAAAGAAGAAATAATTAATTTTATAAGTTATAAACCATTACTTACAGAGCTCATTAAAGAATTAACTGTAATAATTAGAAAAAGTTTTGAAAAAAATGAATTAAGTATGGAATTCATACAAGATCCAGAAATAACTGACTTAAAATATTTAAATATATATATCCATTCTAGTGAAGAATCATTTAATAAAGATTGGAATACTTTGAAAATAATAAACCAAGATATTAGACAATTAAAATTACTGGATAATTCAATCAAAAAATATATACTGGTGGATTTGTGGTAAAATATGGGGTTTGATTGGAAAAAATATCACGAGGTAGGGGAACATCTTAAAAACTATTCTGAAGATGAAGCATATCAACGTGCAGCTATCAGCAGATATTACTATGCTTATTTCAATATAATTAGGAGATACTTTGAAAAAAAGCACTATGAAATTCATTCTAAATATGTACATCAAAAACTTATAGATGAATTAAAGAATTCCCTTGATGATAATGAATATCAACTGAGTGATTATTTAAAAAGATTCCGTGGGTATAGGAATAATGCAGATTATGATGACAAGTTTAAAGCACGGAATATACAAAAAACACAGAAATTAATTAAAGATATGGATAAGATATTATCTAAACTTCAATAACATCATCACACTTTTTTTTTAATTATTTTATTATTATTAATATTATTATATATAATTATAAATAATGTTTAGGATGTGAAATAACACTATGCGAAATAAATTATTAATAACTTGTGGACTTATTGTAATTATAGTAGCAGTTGTATGTGTAGGTGTAATATATAATTTCAATGATACAAATACTACAAATTCATCTCTAAATTCCACTAATAATACAACAAATTCAAATCAAGAAACAAGTTCTAAAAATTTAAAATCATCAACAAACACCAAATCAGACCCAGATAAGAAATATCGTTATTCAGAACAGTATGGAACATACATAACTGAATATACAGATTCAAATGGTGTACAACACATAGATTCAAAAGATGGATCATATAAAGGATCTTATGATCCTGTAACTGGTGGATTTGAAGAATATTCAAAAGAATATGGTTATGAATCAAATGGACGTCCTATTCGAAGTGCAGTATAGTTATCATATGAATGATTTAATAAGTAATTATTTTTTAGATAGTTCTGAAACAAAATTAAAACATTTAAGACATTTGAAAGATAAATAATTAGTTGTAGAATAAATAGTTTCTTTAATTATGGTGCTATTTATTCTATTTTCTAATATTAATACCTATTTTACTATTTAATGGTAAAATTTTTATATTAAGTATTATTTGTGTAAAATCTGATTTTAGAGTATAAATATTTTAAAAATTATTTTGTGAATATGACTTTTCTAGAAAACCATTATTTTATAATAATTAATCATTAACTTTTATCATTTAAAATATTTATTATCCTTATAAATTTTAACTAAAATACGATTTAACAGATTATAATATTATTAATCATAGAATAAGTCCATTTCCCCCCCCCTTTTTATCTAAGAAAATATACTTATTTTCTAAAATTATTTAAAGTTAATTTAATTGAATTAAATTTAAATATAATATTTCTTAAATTAGTAATAACTAAGGTATATCTTAGTTATATTTAAAATATATTTAATTTATTTTAAAAAAAAGGAATAATGGGAAAAAACCATTGATTTCTATTATTCTTTAAAAGAAATGGAGGAAAAGTGATTTAAAATGAAGAATAAAATATTAATATCTTCTATATTTTTAATAGTATTATTATTTAGTCTTTCAACAATAACGGCAGTAGACACTAATACAACAAATATGAATACAATAGAAAAACAAACAACAGACACGACAAAATCTACTCTAAACATAGTATCAAACAATGATAATAATGAACTTAAATTTAATACAACAAAAAAAGAAATCATTCCAAAAAATAAGGAAATTAAAACAAAAACCAGTTCAATTAAAGAACATGGAATAGCTAACACTAAAACTTTAAAGAAAAATAATGAAGTTAGTTATTATGTATCAACAACAGGATCAGATAATAATACAGGTTCAAAAGATAATCCATATAAAACAATACAATATGCAATTGATAAAACAACAACAAATAATACATATAACATTTTCATTAAATCAGGAAATTATACCGGGGTAGGAAATACTAACTTAACAGTAAATGGTAATCATAAAATTAACTTCATTGGTGAAGGTATCAATAAAACAATACTTGATGGAGAAGCAAATTATGTGATAGACCCTAATCCTGGTTATGTATGGGAAAGTTCAAAAATTTGGTGGCCATATATTAATGCTACAGGTAATTATGGAATGACTATAACAAAGGGTAATGGACATATTTCTATTTATAATTTATCAATAGCTCATATGTGGAGTCCTGGAGGAAGTAGTATCAGTGCATATCCTCATGCAACTATTGATAATTATGGAAATTTAAGCATAAACTCTGTAGAATTTCATGAAAATTATGCAGGTGTAGGAGCAGGTGTTAGAAATAATTATGGTGCAACATTACTAGTTAATAATTCCCTATTTGAAGAAAATCGTAAAAGTAGTTCTACAGGAAATAATGGAATTATTTATAATAATGGTACAGCAACCATATTAAATTCATTATTTAATCATAATTATGCTCGTTGGGGAACAATATTAAATGATAACAATATCACTATGATAAATACAACATTATCTAATGGTATTGGTTATGATGGAAAGAGTGGTTATAAATATGGAAGTGGTTTTGCATGTAACTCTGGTGGGGCTGACTTTTATTTACCAGGATTTTTCTTAACATACAATAATATAATCAATTGTACTTTTATTAAAAATGATCAAAGTGATATTTATGGTTATCAAGGAAACATTTATGCTTATGGAAATAAATTTATTAATTCTACAGGTATTAGGTTAATTGATAGTCAAAATTCAAATATAACCTATAATATTATAAACAATTCAATGGAAGATATTGTAGAATCTACTATTAGTACTACTTTAACTACTGGTGCTAGAACATATGCTATTGATGCTCAAATTACTAGTAATAATTTGACTATAATAAATAACACAATTTCAATGGATAGAGGTACTGCTATCAGTATAAAAAAAGGAAATATTATTAACAATACAATTATTATGTATGGTCCATCATATGTTATAAAAAAAGCTATAGAAGTTAGTGGATCTAATTCTACAATAACTAATAATATTATAAATGAATATATTGAACTTAAGGGAAATTCAAATATAATTACTAAAAACAATATAGAAACAACTTCAAACTATGCAATATCAGTATATAATTCTGCTATTAATAATACTATTGTAGAAAATAATTTAGTTTCTAAAGAATTAATTGGAGATTATGCTGTATATGGAAATAATATAAAAAATACAATTATAAATAATACTCCAATGCCTAATAGTGATGATTTATATGTAAGTCCTATTGTTAATGAAGCAAGAAATGGAACTATGGATAATCCAACTTCTTTAACTGATGCACTAGAGAGAATAACAAGTACAGGTACAATATACTTATTTTCAAAAAATAAAAAATATGACTTATTAAATTCAGTAATAATTAATGAAACAACTGTTAAAAATACAAAAACAGTACGTATCAAAGGAATTTTAAATAATACTCCTGTATCTGGAAATAACAAAACTCAACTATTTAATATAAAAGAAGGATTTACTGTAATACTGGATAATTTAAAATTTATCAATGGTACTTCATCGAATGGTGGGATAATATATTCAGAAGGAAATTTAACAGTAACTTCATCAATATTCCAAGATAGTTATGCAGACAATGGTGGGGCAGTATTTATAAATAAAAGTGGAAATCTTATATTAAAAAATAACTCTTTTAAAAATATAAGTTCTCTAAATGAAACATTAATATTTAATTCAATAGGAAACAATCTATTAGAAAATAATACTTATGAAAATTGTGATATTAAATTAAAAAAATTTACAATAACAGCAAGTACTTCAAATCCAAATCCTATTCTAGTAAATAATACTATAACTGTTAATATAGATAATGTAATTCTAGAAAATCCAACATATTATGATAGTAACATAACAAATAATATCAATTATAGTATTTATAGAAATGATATTTTATTAGATACAATTACTACAACTTCTTATACATTAAATTCAACAATACCTACTAATATTACAACATATATAATATCTAATTTTTCAAAAGAAAAATCAAATACATTAACATTTAATATAATTTACTTAAAAGCAAAAGCAATAACTTCAAACACTCCAACTACTATTGTGTTTATTAATGAGGATATACACATCACAACAACATTAATTGATGAATTTAATCAACCAGTAACTAGTGGAGTTATTAGTTATTATAATAATACAATCCTTATGGGTACAGTAGAAGTAATAAATGGAAGTGCAAGATTAACATTAAATAAAACATCTAATATTGGAACAACAGAAATAACTATAAAGTATACTGATGCTAGTAATATCTATGAAAATCATACAAATAAAACATCACTTGTAATATTAGATAATGTATATGTAAGTTCAGAAGTTACACAACCAGCTTCAGGATCAATAGATAATCCAACAACACTTACTGATGCTTTATCTAAAATAAAAGATGAAAAAACAATATATTTACTTAATGGGATTTATTATATAAATAATCAAATAACAATTAGTAAAAACACTACTAATGCAACGACATTTAATATTATTGGTCAAAAAGATGTAACATTTTTTGGACAAAATAAATCATCCATGTTAAATATTACTAAAGATTTTACTATAAAAATTACTAATATTACTTTTAGAAATATAAATAAAGAAGGACTTTATGGTGCAATAGTTAATATGGGAAAATTAACATTGATAAATACTACTTTTTTAAATAATTATAATGAATATGCTGAGGGTACTGCATTACATAACTATAATGGTACTGTTATAATAGAAAATTCATCATTTATTAATAACACTGGGAAAAATGGTGGAGTAATATTTTCAAAAGGTAATTTATCTATATCTAATACATTATTTACTAATAATTCTGCAGAATATGGTGGAATAATTTATTCAGCAGGATATGTTCAAAGAATAATGTTATATCCAGGATTTTTCATATATAAAGTAATGTCTGGAAATCTTACAATATCTAACACTACATTTAATAATTCCATAGCAAAAGAGGATTATGGAGCAATATATTTCTTAGGAATAGATTTAGTATTAGAAAACAATACTTTTAGTAATATTCAATCAAAAAATGAAACAATAGTAATTAAAGAAATTACAAATAGAATTATGAAAAATAATGTGTATATTAACTGTTCTATAAACTCAACAATTCAAATATCCTCTGATGCTACAAATCCATCACCTATGAAGGTAAATGATACTTTAAAATTCAATATAGATAATATAAAAATTAAGAATCCTAGAAATTATGATGATAACATAACAAGTAGTATTAAATATAATATATATTTAAATAATATTAAAATTGACACAACAGATTATAATCCAAATTCATTTAATATAATACCTACAATACATGATACAGTAACATTATATGTCATACCTACATTTACTAAAACTAAATCAAACACACTTATTCTTGATGTGGAAATATATGGTCTTAAAAATACTATTATTAAAGCAGAAAACACAGTAAGTTATAGTGATGAAAATACGACAATAAATATATCAGTAACTGATAAATTAGGAACATTAGTATCTGATGGTGGAATAATAAGGATATATGAAAATAATATATTGTTAGGTGAAGCTCCAACTCACAATGGTGTAGCTATTATTAAAATAAATCCATTATCAACAGGAATACATAATATAACTATAAAATATATTGGAACAGAAACGGGAATTTACAATAATCAAACAAACACATCATCTATATTCTCATTGGGAAAACATGTCTATGTAAGTCCAGATGTAACTGAAATACAAGAAGGTACATTATCTAATCCAACAACACTTAATGATGCTTTATCAAAAGTTGGAAACTATGGAACAATACATCTATTATATGGTACTAATGGAATATATTTCATTAATGAACCAATATATGTAGCTTATGGATATTTACATTCAACTACTAATAATATTAATATAATAGCTCAAAATAGAGTAATATTTGATGGTAGTGGTAATAATATGAGAATAATGAGTATAATTTATCGAAATGTATCTATGACTAATATCTCCTTTATCAATTCTAGATCAATAGTTAATAATGGAAATTTAACTTTAATAGATTGTATATTTGATAATAATACTGCAGAAATAAAAAATGGTGGAGCAATTGAGAATAATGGACATTTAATTATTATAAATAGCACATTTATAAACAACAAAGCTATTAATGGTGGAGCAATTAGTAATGGGGGAACTATTGAAACAAAAGGAAAAATATTATTCAAAAACAATGTTGCAGAACAAGGTGGAGCAATTAGTAATAATAATTTTGGAAAAATAGATATGAATGGTGAAATTTTATTCATAAATAACACTGTTAAAGGAAATAATAATGTCTATGCTGGAGCAATCTATAACTTAGGAAATATAACATTAACAGGTAACACTTTATTTATAAATAATACAGCAAGTGGTAATAGTATTATTTATGGTGGAGCAATTTACAACAAAGGAAATATAACTAGTATAGGAAATACTACCTTTAATAATAACAAAGTAATAGCAGTAACTGCAGGATCTGGAGGCTCAATATATAGTTTAAGTGGTGTACTTATTTTTGAAGGAAACAACACCTTTAATAATAATGAAGCTACTACAAATGGAGGAGCAATACAATTACCAACTTCAAATACTAAATTAATATTAAATAACAATACTATATTTAGTAATAATAAGGCATATGAATCTGGAGGAGCTATGTCTATCGTGACAGCCCTATTTGAAATAAATGGAAATATAACATTTAGAAATAATTCTGCAGATAAAGGTGGAGCATTATATTTAGTTGGAAGTAAATATATTCCACGTAAGTATAATATAGTAAATGCTATATTTTTAGATAATAAAGCATTTATTGAAGGTGGAGCAATTTACACAAATTACATAAATCTAACATTAGAAAATAATACTTTTACTAATATAATAAGTCCAAGTGAAACATTATTCCTAAATACTACAGGAACAAATATTTTATCTAATAATACATATATAAACTGTTCAATATTAACAACACCTATAATATTAAATTCAAACAAGTCCCCAAACTTTTTATTAAAAATAAATAGTACTATTATATTAATGCTTGAGCAATTTGAATTAATAAATCCTAGTTATTATGATAGTAACATATTAGATAATGTTTCATATAATATATATAGAAATGATGAACTTATAAAAAATAGTGATTCAATGATATATAACTTAATAGTTGATACAGATAGACAGATAACTACATATATTATTCCAAGTATTTTAAGTACTAAATCAAACATATTAACATTTAAAGTACAAAGTTATACTAATGTAATAATAGATCCAGTAATTGCACAAGTAGGCGATATAATTAATTTAAGAGCACAAGTAACAGATAGTGAAGGAAATCCAGTATCTAATGGACGTGTAATATTTAAAGTAAATGGTAAAACAATAAGAGATAATAATGGAAATATAATTTATGTACAAGTAATTAATGGAATAGCTATACTTGAAAATTATAGAGTACCAACAACTTGGATAAAATCAAAACCAGTACTAAATGCAGTTTATGGTGGAAATAATCAATATATAACTGGAAGAACAAATAATACGATACCAATAAATATAACTAAGAAAGAAGTATCTATGACAATGACAACAAACACTACAACA
>NZ_MUZW01000052.1:0-25612 GCF_003266085.1 Methanosphaera sp. DEW79
AAAAATAATAAAAAGAGGGTGGAGAATTCCTTTTTTACTTTTTAAATCAAACCCATAAGTCATCAAAAATCTGTTACATATTAAATGTAATTACTACAACAATTCTTATTATTCTCCACCATCCTATATTAAAAAAATTAAGAAAGTAAACCAATATCATGGTTTATTTTCAATTATTGTTGTTGTATTTCTTACTTCGTTGTATGCTTCTCTTTGACCAGTTACTAGTGTTATAGAATTTACCATATTATTTGTTAGTTGTATATCTGATAGATCTATTTGTCCATTGTTTATCATGAAGTATTTTATTTGATTATTTTCATCCATTATTGATTTTTCATTAACTTTTATACAGATTTTATTAGTACCGACAACAAGATTACCCATATAATCTGTAAGATTTGCCTTTATTGAAAGTTTTTTACTTGTTGTATTATATGTTACCATATCATAATTAAATGATATATCTGATTTTTCTAAAGTAAAAGTTGTATTAGCTTTAGTATAGGAAGTATATATTTTATTACTATATACTGCTTCTACCATGTAATTTCTTATATTATTAGCATTATCTGTTGCTGCTAATCCTAGTGGAACTTTATATGTAAAGTTAAGCATACCATCAGTTACATTTAGTATTATTATGTTACCATCTTCATCTTTTAATGTTTTACCATTTATTTTAAAGATCATTTTACCATTTTTAACAATTGTATTTGTTGTATTAGGTGTTATATCTTTAACTGACACCATAAATATAATATTATCATTTTGTTTTGCAACTGATGGATTTAGAGTTAAATTTACAAATGCAATTCTCTTATTAAGTTTTATATCTACTGCTGAAGATCTAGATTCCTCATAAATACCAGATCCACTATAAGTTGCTGTTATATTTCTAGCATTACATAGATATGACTCTGCATTTAAAGTATATGTTACAATTCCATTTACTACTGAAAACTTCATAGGTGGCATGTCACTATTAAATTTTCCATCTGTTCTTAATGTTTTACCATTAATCTTAAAGACTATGTTACCACCAGTTACTGGATTTCCATATTCATTAAGAAGATTAGCAGTTAATGTGATGTTTTCACCAATATATTCATTAATTGGTGTTACAGTTATTGTAGTTTTAATTTTTCTTACATTAACAGATGTTGCATTAACTGATGGATTATATGAATTATTTCCAGAATATGATAAAGTAATGTTAATTGTTTCAATACTATTTACATTATATACATATTCAAAAGTTCCATTTGAATCTACTAAAAGATCATATGTATTATTATTAATATTTAATGCAACAGTAGTATCTGGTATTATATTTCCATCTACATCTACAAGTTTTCCTGAAATTATCATATTAGAATTTATTACAGGAGTTTCTATTGGATTTAATATTATTTGTGTGTTTATTTTTGTTGCATTGAATTTCACAGATACATATGTTGCATTTAGAGCACCATTATCATAATCACTAACAATTAAAGTATTTTCTTCAAAATTATCTACCACATAGTCATGAGAGTATACTCCTTCACTATTAGTTTTTACAACAGTAGCAACACCATTGAATATTAATAATATGTTTGCATTTGTTATAGCATTTGAATTGTTATCTGTTAATTTTCCAGTAATTGTAAATGTTTTATTAATTTTTACAGGTTCAAAGGAGTCTAATGTTAATGTTGTATTTGTTTTATTAGCTGTAGGCATATTATTTAATATTATAATAGATTCTTTTTCTTTTGCACCATTTAACACTGCATCATTACCATAAACATCTTTTGCAAATAAAGCATTGTTTTTTATTGTAATATTTGCTGATTTTTGTGTAGTTTTAACTGTATAATTTAATTGTGATATAATTCTATTGTTTATTATTGAGATATTTGTTATAACTTGGTTTTTCTTATCTCCAAATGCTAGAATACCTGTAATGTTGTTTGATGTTATGTTTATATTATTTACACGTCCACTAAGTTCAGATACTATCATGTTTCCAAGGATATTGTTGTTTTTTAATGTGATATTTTGTGTGTTATACCCTGATGATGCTGCTTGGAATTTAACTGAGCCAATATTGGAATTTTCAACAATAACTGAGTTATTTAGACTTGTTTTCCTAAATGTTAAGTTATTTATTGTTGAATTAGATATTGTTATTATACCAATTGGTTCTAAGCTATTAAATGTATTGTTATATGCTATTGTATTATTGTTTAAGTATGTGTTTCCATCAACACTATTATTAACTACAGTACTGTTAGATGATGGATTGAAATGTGTTCCATTTAATAAAACATTACCTCTATATATATTATCAAAGGTAGGCATTCCAGAACCTTCACCTTCACCAGCACCACTACCCCATTGTATTGTAATACCCATACCATCTCTATAGTTGATGGTGTTGTTTTCAATTAAGTTATGACAACCACTGGTTACTATAGCATAACATATTGATTGAGGAATTACAGCAGATAGTCTGTTGTTTGTAATTCTATTATATTCATTTGTATGATATATATCAGGAACATCAATATTGTATGTTGTAAAGTATATTAAGTTACCAATCATACCATCACCTTGAATTGTATTATTATCAAAAGTACAGTATGATGCTAATGCTCCTACAAGAGTACTGTGTCCATGACTATTTTCTGTTTTAAAATAACTATTTTTAACTGTTATATAGGTAGAATTTGCTCTTATTGAGAAACTTCCTACTCCACCACCAATTTTTTGGTTTTCAGTAATTTTAGTTATATTATCAAAGGTTATGTTAGATGCAGTCCATACAAATATTTGTGTATTATAGAAATAAAGTCCAGTAACATTACTTCCACTACTTCCAGTATAGAATGAAACTGAATCACCAGAATCTTTTCCAAAGAAATCCTTACTTGTTGAATTTAGTGAGATATTTGAATCATGTGTAGATGAAATCATATTAATTGGTTTGGTAATAAGCATTGTATAATTTGTAGTATTTGTAGTTCTAAATAGTCCCTGAAAATCTAAAGTATCTCCAGCATTAACTTTATCTGTTAAAGTACCATTATTAAAGAAGTCATTGAATGTTGTATTAGTAACTATGTGTGTTACAGATTCTTTTTTCAAATTAACTGATTTATCAACCGTTTTAATGCTTTTATCTTGGATATTAGCACTCTTTATATCAGTTGATGATTTCTCAGTATTTGTTATTTTATTATCTGTTATAATTGATTTTTCAGTATTTTTTGTTAAATCACTTGACTTTTCTTTCTTATATGTTGTTTTATTATTATCTTTTGTAATTGGTTCTTGTGTTTTAATATTTTCCTTTCCCTGAGTATCTATATGTGTTACTGAATCTTCAACACTAACAGATACTACATCAGAAGCACTTATTGTAGAAAGGCTAATTATTAAAATCATAAGAGACAATAGGAATATTGTTGTTTTCTTATTTAACATTATATTCACTTCATACATATTATTTAACAATAGAATAAAAATATAATTAATCATATGCTTGTATACAATTCATATATTATATCATGTTAATAAATGAACATATTATTCATTTGAAATAATTTTTTTGTATAAAATAGCATGAAAATTTTAATAATAAGGTAATATTATTTATTTACATCTATTTGAGTGTTATTTATTTATAATCAAATATTATTTTATATAATTATTCTATTTTTAAATTGTATTTAGTATTAAAAACTAATAATAATTATTTTATTAAATTTCAAATAAATATTATTAGTTAATTAATGTTTAATTAGAAAGATATTTATATTTTATCATAATTAATAATTAAAAACCATGATAAATAATTTATCAACAAAATTTTTCAAAAAGCTCCATATATTCCCCTATATTTTTGTTTTTGATATTATAAATTTTAGTTAAATTTATTATTATCTTTTTTACATATTATATGTTAACTAAGAAAATTCATTATTCTTAGAATTAGATATAAAAAAATCTTTAATAAGAAGTAATATAATGGAGGATTAAAAGATATGAATAAGAATATTTCATGTGTATTCTTATTAACTACTCTTATATTATTTTTAGGATTGTCAGTTGTTTGTGCTTCTGATATTAATAGTTGTGCATATGATAGTGTATCTGATTTAGAAAAAGTAAATAATATTAAGGATAATACTGTCAATAAAGTTACTGACAATAATGATAATAATATAAAAGAAATAAAAAAGAATACTGATAATAAAAAATTTACAGTTTCTAATTTGGACAATAAGAGAAAAGAAACTTCTAACTCTAAATTAGAGACTAATAATGTAGAAAATAATACTTTAAAAACTGTTAATAAGAAGAATTTAAAATCTAGTGATTCATATACCATTACTAATGATTCTTTTAGTAATTATTTTAGTAATAAGAAATTAAATGACAATATCCAAGATGGTTCTACTCTTGATTTTAAGGGTTTATTTAATGGTTCTAAGTATAGTATGACTATTAACAGACCTGTTAATCTGATTTCATCTGATAAATCTGCATTTATTGATCTTGATGGTGGTGAATTTGTAATTGAAAAGACAAGTCATGTAAATGTTACTAATATTACATTCCATAATTCTCAAACATATGTTAGAGAATCTAGTAATGTTACATTTAATAGACTTAATATACTAATTGAAAATAAATCTATAGGTCAAGGTGTTGGTTCAACTTCTATTCGTGATGGTTCTACTAATATAACTATTAAAAATAGTAATTTTTATACTGAAAATAGTGGTGGATACAGTACTCTTGTTTTTGCTGGAGTAAATTGTAGTACTATTGAAAATAATACTATTACAGCTGTTGGTGAAGTTGGTAATTTACTTTATTTAACTACATATAATACTAATGATTATGGTATTGGTATGAATTCATATAATATTATAAGAAATAATCGTATTACTGGTCCTAGTTCTGCATCAGGTATTTGTTATGCTGTTTGTTTAACTGGTCATGATAATTTAATACTAAATAATACTATTGTTTATCCAGGTTCAGGTATTACTATTCAATGGGGTTATACTGGTGCAACTGTTGAAAATACATTCATTAATAACACTATTACTGGTAGTTTTCAAGCTTCAATAAACAGTACTGTTACTGGTAATAATATAAGTGGTGGAGTTTCCTCTAAGGGCAATACTACGTTCACAAACAACACATTAGGTTCTATATCACTTGTTGGTAATGATGTAGTTAATAATAATATCATTAATGGTTATGTAACTATAAGTAAAAGTAATAATACAGTAGATAATAATCTTATTAAAGGAGATATTAGTGCATCAGGTACTCCTACTTATAATACTATTACTAACAACAATTATACTGGAACAATTGATTCTAAATTAACAAATCCTGCAAATAATAATGTGGTATCTGATAATAATCAAGTTAAATTTACTGAAATTATTGTAGAACCTAGTACTGTAACTGTTCCTATTAAAACAACAACAAGGCTTAGTTTATATGTTTTATCTGAGAATAATAAGGTACGAAGTGGAACATTAATTATTAAGGGTGAAAATGGAAATATTATTGAAAGAGCTTCTCTTGATGATAAAGAAATTGTGGAGATTGATCTTTTATATGATAGTATAGGAGTAAAAACTCTTAATATAACATATGAGGGAGTAGATAATTATCTTTCTTCTTCAAGATTATTCAATATAATTGTAATTAAACAAGATCCATCAATAGAAGTAATTACTACTAAATCAAGAATTGATGATTTAACTACATTTAAGGCAAAGTTTAATGCTGAAAATGTACAGGGACGTGTTATATTTAAAGTAAATGGTAAAATATTAAAAGATGAAAATGGTAATATTATATTTAGCACTGTTACAAATAATGAAGCTATAGTAGAAAATATTAAAGTAAATAGTAAATGGTATACTCCACATACAACAGTAACTGCTATTTATAGTGGAAATGATATGTATAATACTTCAACAAAAAGTGTACCATTTGAAGTTACACAACGTGAATCTAAAATTGAATTAGAAGCACAGCAAGCTACAATAGGTAAAACTGTAACATTAAAAGCAAAAATTACTGATGCTACTAATGAGAGTATTACAATAAATAATGGACAAGCCATATTTAAATTAAATGGAAGAACTCTAAAAGATACAAATGGAAACATAATTTATGCAAAAATTGTAAATGGAGAAGCTATACTTGATTATACCATACCACTTACATTTAAATCAGGCGAGTATAAACTTACATGTGTATTTGGTCATAAAATATATGAAAGAATGGATGGAAACACTACATTAACAATTGTAAAAGAATAAAAAAAAAGTTAACATTCTTTTTCTACTTATTTTTTTTAAAAATTTTATTATTATGAAAAATAATTAATTTTTAGTAAAATTTGATAGTATAAAAATAATTTATTATATTTTGATAAATAGTATTTCTATAAAGTAGTTTTTGTAGGATTTTTTCTCTATTTTTTTATGGAAATGTTGTTTGTTATTTTACTAAAATTGGTTCATATTTTTAGAACTATTGGTTCACTTTTAGTGTAAAAAGTGGGGGTAAATACTTCGTTATACGATAGTATTACGAAGTAAAATACAAGAAAATAACAACCCTAAAAATAAACCCCTTGAAAAAATCAAAAATACACCAAAACATATACATGAAACATATACAAAATTAATTAATTAAAAAAAATACAAAAAAAACATAATTTATAATGATTAATCATTATATTTATATAGTATGAAAAATAAATAAAAGATAAGAAGAAATAAAAAAAAATTATTTCTTCTAATAAAAAAAATTAATCTATATATTATACATATGAAAATATACTTATTTTAAAAATTCAAAAAGGTTTGAATAAGGTTCATAAATAGGAATAGAATATACCACTGGATGGAAATAAATTAATTTTTTTAAATATCAGAAAAAAGGGGTAAAATTCTGAGAAATATTTCCATCCTAAATAAATTCCTTTTTATAAAAAACACATTATTTTTCAAAAATCAAAAATATACTAAAAAATTATAAATTGATATATATGTAACAGTTGATATTTGATATTTCAACAAAAAATATATAACCAAAAAAACAAAACTTGAAATATATTAAAAAACATATTAACACATATACATCATATTATTAATATTCACCTATTTCTAATAAAAAAGGAGACAAAATAAATTGAATTTAATAGAAATTATGAAAAAAAGAAGAAGTATAAGAGAATATACAAATGAAGATATTCCACCAGAAATAATTAATGACATACTAAAAGCAGGACAACTAGCACCAAGTAGTAAAAACATAAGACCAATAGAATTATTATTAATTGAAGATAAAAACACACTAGAATTCTTATCTAAATCTCGAACACATGGATCAACACAACTTAAAGATGCAAAATGTGCAATAATAACAATAGCAGATACAACAACAGCAGATGCATGGATTGAAGATGCAAGTATAACAATGACACATATGATGCTAATGGCACAATACCATAATATTGGTAACTGTTGGATTCAAATAAGAATGAGAAAAGATGATAACAATAAATTATCAAGTGATATAATAAAAGAAAAACTAGGAATACCAAAACATTATGAAGTAGAAGCAATACTTTCTCTTGGAATTTCCAAAACAACATTACCACCACAAGAATGGGAAAAAACAGAAAAAAATAAAGTTCATAAAGAAAAATATTAATTAATCTTTAGAAATCTGACTCTATGGCTTTAATTAGATTGTATATTGTTTTATTAACAGTAACATCAACATCATATTTTTTACCAAGATATATTATATATCCTGTTAATGAATCAATTTCTGTTTTCTGTTTTCTAGATATGTCTTGTAAAGTGGATGACTGATGATTATAAGTATCTGGAACTAATTTTTCATAAAATAATTCTTTATACTCTTTAGCACTATGCCAACTAATATTATATCCGGCTTTTTTTATTACATTAAAAATTTCATCAATTAATCTATTCATAATATTAACTGAATAATTATTTTCAGTTAATTTACCATAATTCACTCCAAGTATTGCACCTAATGGATTTAAAGTACAATTATACAACATTTTAGCCCAAAGATACTCTTCAACATTATCAGTTATATTAGCTGGAATTCCTGAATCATTAATTAGATTTGCTATAGGTTTTAATTCTGAAACATCACAGCCTTGAAGTGAACCCAGCAGTATTGGTGCTGTATGTACTGTAACTTCACTAATATTTCTTTTAGGTCGTCTAAATCCTGTTATTACACGTGCACAGAATACTTGTTGTTTTTGGAAGTATTTAAGATAGTCTTTATCATTTCCAAAACCATTCTGAAATATGATTATTTTAACATTATCTTTCAAAACATTTTTATTTTCATTTAATCTTTTACTTATCTGTTTATTTGCAGTTGTTTTGCTACATATAAATACATAATCAAAGGTATTTTCTGGAATATCCCCATAATCTGTGTAAACTCTATATTCATTTGTTTGACAAGTTATATGATTAAATATGCCTGTTCTTTCTATTGGATTTTCTTTTATTGATTTAGCTGTTTTTTCTCTTGCAAAAAAGGACACATCTTGTTTTTGTGATATTAATGATGCACCTAATGCTATACCAATTGATCCTGCACCTTCAATTAAAATATTCATTATATTACCTTCAATAATCTAAATACTATTTAATAGATCTGATTTTCTATATTATCTAATATATTATTAAAGATATTTATATAAATGTTTTAAAAAATATAAAAAAAGAGAATAAGAGACTTTAATAAAAAAAATGTTATTTTTTATTCTTTTATTGATACTACTGGTTTAATTAAATCTCTTGGTTTATCTTTCATTAACATCAATGCATCTTCTACTTTTTCAAGTCCTTTGAATCTGTGAGTTATAAGTAATTCTGGTTTTATACGACCATATTCTACAAGACTTGCAAGACGTTCCATTCTTACTCTTCCTCCAGGACATAAACCAGTATTTATGTCAATATTTGCCATTCCACATCCCCAAGCTTCTCTTGGTAGAGGTACAACATCTGCTCCACTTAAGTAGTTAATATTTGAGATTTTTGATCCAGCTTTTGCCATTTTTACTGCTTGAGGCCATGTATCCATATTTCCTCCTGCAATAATTACTGCATCTACTCCTGCTCCATCTGTAGCATCTCTTATTTGTTCATCAATAGGACCTTCTTTGTAGTTAATAATATCTGTTGCCCCATATTTTTTAGCTACATCTACACAGTTAGGTCTAGTACCTACTGCAAATAATCTGGATGCTCCAAGTATTGCTGCTCCTGCTACTGCACTAAGACCTACTGGTCCAATTCCAATTACTGCTACTGTTGAACCTACTTTTATTTTTGCATTTTCTGCTCCCATTATTCCTGTTGAGAACATATCTGAAAGCATTGCAGCTGTTTCTGGTTCTATTGATTCTGGAAGTTTTGCAAGGTTTGCATCAGCCAAGTTCACATGGAAATATTCTCCAAATACTCCATCTTTGAAATTTGAAAATTTCCATCCACCGAGTGGTTCTGTTGTTTGTGAGGAATATCCTCTTTGTGCTGCTTCATCTTCCCAGTCTGGTGTTATTGCTGGTACTATTACTTTATCACCTGGTTTAAAATCTTTTACATCAGGTCCAACTTCATCTATTATTCCAACTGCTTCATGACCTAGAATCATATCTTTACGATCACCTATAGCTCCTTCCCATACTGTATGGATATCTGAAGTACATGGTGAGAGTGCTAATGGTTTTACTATTGCATCTCTTCTTCCACATTCTGGTTTTTCTTTTTCAACCCATCCAACTTCATTTAATCTTTTCATTGCAAATCCTGTGAATTTTGTCATATAGTCCACCTTTTTTTGAATTTATATATATTTTATAAACTTTTATCTAGTAATATTAGAACTTTTATGATTTTTTTTTATTCATAAAGATTCACCGACAAAATCATGAATTTAATTGGAAAAATAGTTTTTCCATAGCTATTAGTTAGAGTTAACTTATCTTCAAAAAGTACTTTTGTCAGCGTATCAAAAATATTTTTTAAAAGTTCTTGCTTGATAATTTGTTCTATCTTATATATAAATCTATCATAATTAATAATAATAAACTATGATAAATCATTATGTTTTATTTTTTTATAATAAAAATAAAACTATAAAATAAGCCTAAAAAAATATAAAAAAAAATTAAAAGAATAAAAATGGAAATATAATCTATTTTAGAAGGATTAAGTAATAAATATTATTTAAATAATTTTTTTTACAAAAAATTAACAACAACCCCCTGACTTATGAGAATATAAATGTTGATGTGAACTTTTTTTACGTGGAACATTTAATTGTTTTAATTTATCAAAAATCAATCCCAATATAATCTCTAAATTAAAAAAATCATAGAATATATTGGATTTCCTTAAGTTATCTAATTGTTGTTTTGCTTGTTTATTTTCATTATTTGTTAATACCCATTCAATATCTAACACCATATTTTTTATTAAATCCTCTTTAATATGTATTAATTCATGTTCAAATTCATGAGCCCTATCACGAATTTCATGGAATTTTTCTATATCCTCTTCTGTTAAATCATATAACTCCTCATATGTTATAAGATTATTATATTGTGATAGTTGATTATACATATCACTAGATTCCATAATTTTTTTTTGAATATTTTCTGAAATAATATTGAAGATTTCTATTTTAGTTTTATTTGCTTCCTGAGCTAACATACATACCACTATTAGATTTTTTTTATTCTATGTTTATTATCTTCTAAATATTTAAATATTGTCTTTTAAAATTTTTTTTACTAAACATGATATAACTTAATAATAGAAAATAGAAATAATAATATAATAGAATATAGGTTGAATAATTATATGAATAGTAAATCATTAACATTAAATAATTTAGGTATAATTGAGGAATTAAATTTTATTAGAAGTTATCATAAATACTTACTAGAATATTGTATAGAAAATGAAATATCTTATGATGGTAAGATTGCTGTAGCAATACTTAAATTAAATGAAGATATAGAAAGAATAGTATCTAATCCTGATGAAATTATAAGTCCAAGTGATATGAAATTACTTATTAAAATAGCAGAAGGTAGAGTATTTCTAGAAACTACAGAATTATCTCCAATTTACAATACAAAAAATACTCATGATATTCTTAGAATTCCACGTTATAAAATGTATCATATACTTGAAAGTCATGGATATTAACTATCCTATTATCTCCTTTAATTTTTCAGAATTTATGGATGTTGATATTCTATTTTGCATCCAATGATTACTACATCCTACATAATTAAGAATAACACATTGTGCTGGCATTCCTAATGATTTTGCCTTTAAACCACCATTAATTAAGTTTAATACACATGCAATTCCTATTATGGAAATTGTTTTTTTCTCATGTGTAGGTATATCTTTAAATAATTCAGATTCATGTTTTATTACATACACCTCTTTTTCTATATAGTTTTTTAGTTGGTTTACATTACAGTTATCACTACAACCTATACATTGTTGTCCATAGATTGTTTCTTGTGATAGGCATTTTTTATTTTTTATTTGCATACAGTCAGGTAATAGTATGATGGTTTTTTCTCTTTTATCATACTCATTTCTGTATGCTCTATTCATTATTTCTGCTCCAAACATGTTCAGATGATATTCTACTTCTCTTCTTCCACAGAATATTAGATCTTCTTTGTTTTTATGTTTGTATAATTCTTGTTCTAAGTAATTATTTACATTATATGTGTATTTATGAAGTGTTTTATTTGTGATTGTTTTAAAGTAATCTGAGAAGTTAAGTACTTGTTTTAGTATTTTTTCTATTTCTGTTTTATTTTTTGTTTTAAGATATTCTTTAAAATAATTTAATTCCTTTAATTCAAAATAATATTCACCAGTAGCACTTAGATAATCAAATAATTTATCAATTGATGTTGTTGTAAAAGGAATTTCTTTTTTTGTATTTTTTGTTAGTTTTTCTGTGATAATATGACCTTTAATATAGTCTATATCTTCTTTTATTTGTGTATTGTTTCGTCTTATTTTTGCAAGTTTAATTAAAATATTTTTTGATGTATCATCTAGAGTGTATGCTTTTTGAATATATTCCATCCAATATATTCCTATGGATACTATATCTAGTATACATTCCATACCTGATTTTTGTATGTGTTGATTTACATATTCTACATAGTCATTTAGAAATTGAATGTAGTTATTTGAATTTTTGATTATTATGTTTGTTGTTTTTTCTATTTGGGTATTGTAATCATTATTTTCTATGTTATATGTTATGTTTTTCATTTATTGCACTGTCCATGTTTTTAAATATTTTTAGAGCATAGTCTTCTATTTGTTTAAATAGATAATCTAATTGCTCTTGTAGTTTATCTTCACTCATATATGTTGAATCTAAAACTATTAAGTCAAATCTTACTAGTGCATAGTAATAAAATTCTTCTGCTAACTTGTATGGTTCCATTTCATCTATATCTTCATTTTCTAATAATGTTTTGAATATATTTGTCCAAAATTTCAGTGGATTTGATATTATATGTTTTTTATAGAATTTTCTTACTTTTTCATTATGATATTTTTCTATGTTTATTATTCTCCATATTTTTATTATTTCCATGTTATTTAGTTGTTTTTTAAAGAGTTCTGAACCATAATGATATAATTGTTCTATATTATCTAGATTTTTTTTTAAGTCTGATGATTCAAGTGATGTTTCCTCAAGTATGTCTAGAAACTTTTTTAGTATTTTATCTAGTATGTCTTCCTTATTTTTATAGTGGTTGTATATTGAGCTTTCTTTTATTCCAACATCCCGTGCTATACTTCTTATAGATACATTATCATATCCTTTTTTTGATATTTTTTCTATTGATATTTGTAGGATTTTTTCTTTTGTATTTGTTTGTCTCATAATTATTACCTAACACTTGTTAGTTTAGTATTTATTAGTAGGAATATATAAAGCTAACGCTTGTTAGGATAATATATTGTATAAAAAAAATTATAAAAAAAGAAGAAGAAAACTTCCTTAAATTCCAAGAAGTGTTCTTCCAATAGGTATTGTTAAGTTTGCTTCAACATAAGCTGCAATCATAAGTAAAACAAACACAACAACCATAATAACAATACTATCTAAAATCATTTTAAGAGAAACTACCATGAATTTACTAAAAGAAATCTCTTTTCTTAAAGTTAAACCATTGAATAAATTCAATATAGCCTGTGTTACTTTAAAACCTGCACCTCCAGCCAACATGACAGCAGTTAATTCAAGAATTCCATGAGGTACTGTAAATGATAAGAAATATGAAATTGGTAATTGAGATCCTGTAAATCCAATTAATAATCCATTATAAATCAATAAATAAATATTTGGAATACTTAAACAAATACCACTTATAAACATTCTAAATGCAACTGAAAAGTTATTTATAAACAATGGGGTTGTTGCGAGTTCTACTGTACCACTTTGAACACCTTCCTGCATTCCCTGATATGCTGGTATTATTAATGATTGGAATACTGAAGGATAAAAGTATGAAAATAATGTGAATGTTACAAAAAATATTACTGATAATAAAAGATGATACTTTATTCTATGAAAAAAATTTATAATATGATCTGATTTAGATAAATTATGTTTTTCTTCATTAAATACACTAAAATCATGTTTATTTGTAAATATTTTTACTGTACAATCAATAATTGCTTGTGATAACTCTGTTACTAACACTATAAATGTATAACTTGGATTTACAAAGAACAATAAAATTGCAACTATTGTATATCCACAATATCCTTCTTTTACATGATTAGATAACATGAGATATGTTAATAGTAGTGATAATAATATTGTAAGAGGTACTTCAATAGTTATTATATCTGCCAGTTGTACTTGTGCTGTTAGAGCACATGCCACATAGATAAATACAGATAATATTGCAGCTGCAAAATATTTGTTAATATTAAAAATATTATTCTCTGCTTTTTGTTTTTCAATACTTTTTTCATTTACACTAACTTTTATATTATGAATATGATGATATATATTCTGAGTATCATCATATATAGGATTTTGATTTATATTAATTTTTATATTTTCCTTATCATCCATCCTATGCCTCCTAGTATAATTACTTTTTTATGTTTATAAATTAATCTATGTATAAAATTTGTACATATTAATAATATAATATATAATTAAATTAATATATTAAGTTTTTCATGTATAAGAATTGTACAAGTATTATATTTTCATTTTAAAATTTAATATAACATTAATTATAAAAATTAATAATAAGAAAAAACATAATTGGTGTAAAAAACATGAAAGTAACTGTATCATTATTTAATTCTAAAACAAAAGATGTGGCAATAGTAATTGATTTATTAAGAGCAAGCACGACAATAACAATAGCCTTAAATACATTCAATAAAGTAATACCAGTAAACACATCTAACGAAGCATTTGAACTAAAAAATAAATATAATGCACTACTTGCTGGAGAAGACAATCTTAAAACAATCGAAGGATTTGACATAACAAACTCACCAAAAGAAGTACAAAAACACGAAGGAGATGTACTTGTATTAAAAACAACAAATGGAACAAGAGTACTAGAAAATACAAAAAATAACAACAAAAATGTAACAGTACTAATTGGTACAGGCATCAATGCAAATGCAGTAGCTAAAAAAGCACTAGAAATAGCTACTGAGGAGATAGAAATTGTAATGGCAGGAAGACATGAAAAATTCAATATAGAAGATGCAACAGGTGCAGGTGTAATAGTTAAAGAAATAATTAAATCTGCAAAAGATCAAAACATACCACTAGAATTAGATGAAACTGCACTTGCATCAACAATACTTGCTAAAGATGAAAAACAAGTAAAAGAATTAATAGGAAATTCATGGGGCGCAACAAAACTTACTAAACTAGGATTAGAAGACGATGTTAAACTATGTCAATTAATTAATGAAATTAATGAAGTACCAATATACAAAAATAATGAAATAACAAAACTATAATATAGGAGAATACAATGGAACTTATAGATATTGGATTAAATCTAATGCATAAATCATATGATAAAGATAGAATTGATGTTATTAATGAAGCCAAAAAAGTAAATGTAACAAAAGCCATAATAACTGGAAGTAGTATTCAATCAAGTATTCAAGCTACAGAATATGCATTAAAATACCCTAACCTCTATGCAACATGTGGAGTACATCCCCATGATGCAAAAACATGTGATGAAAACACAATAGACACACTACATAAACTAGCAAAAAATGACTGTGTTGTTGCAATTGGTGAATGTGGTCTTGATTACAATAGAAACTACTCTCCCCAAAACATACAACGTAAATGGTTTGAAAAACAAGTAGAACTAGCAGAAAAATTAGATATGCCCCTATTTTTACATGACAGAGAATCCTATGATGATTTTGCAAAAATACTCAGAAAACACAAAAAAATGGCTAAACAATCAGTAGTTCATTGTTTTACTGGAACAAAATATGAAGCTGAAGATTACCTTGATTTAGGCTGTTATATTGGTATTACCGGATGGATCTGTGATGAACGTAGAAACAGTGACTTACTCAAAGCTATTAAAGTAATACCTCCAGAAAAATTAATGATAGAAACTGATGGTCCATTCTTACTTCCAAGAGATTTTGAAAAAAAACCTAAAAAAAATAGAAACGAACCAAAATATCTACCACATATCCTAAAAAGAATAGCAAAAGAAATGAATATAGAACCAGAAACACTAGCAAAAGAAGTTACACATAACACAAAAGAATTCTTTAGAATATAACAAAAAGAGGATAAAAGATTAAAATGGAAACTATCTACTGTGCAAACTGTGGACATAAAAACAATATTTCAACTGATACTTGTGAAAAATGTGGTGAAATTTTACACATATTTACCAATGCAAACAAGGAAATAAATTCTATTAATGAATTATTTACAGATATGCATCTATTTCAATTAAACAATAAAATATTAAGTTTAGATGCATATGAAACAATAATACAAAGTATTATAGAAGCTGGAAAAAATAGATTAACATATAAAGAATATAGGACACCTTTAGAGCAAATAAAAGCACTTGCTGAAGCATACTCCATACTAATATTTAAGAATGATAGAAAAAATTATGGAGAATATGCATTTAATGTTATATGTGTTGATGAATGTTTTGATGAAGCAATACAAATAGCAACAATACTTCATGAACTAACACACCATCTTTTTAACACCATACTTTGTTCTATAGTAATGTATGTATGGAATGTGAAAAAAACACCCATGTTAGATGCATTTATACAAACCATGACAACAATTCCCGAAGTTCTATTAATAAGTGAATATTGTGCAAGTAGTACTGAAAAAATATATTTACCAGAGGAATATGTGTCTTATTCATCATTTAATTCAATATGTGCAGACTTAATATGATAAAACTAAAATTATGAAATGTTTTATTATAGGAAAAGGAATACATAAAAGTATATGTCAAATATTTGATGCTATAATGGATAATCAACTAAAAGATGATATTAAAAATGAATTTAAAAAATATGATACAACACCTATAGGAAAACCAATCTGTATAAGTGATAACCAATCAACAAATAATATACTAAGAAATGTTTATATAATGAATCTCATAAACAACAGTTATAACCTAATAAACAATAAAGAAATATATCCTCTTCTTGAAAAAAATAAAAAATACTATGAAAAATCACAAATAAAAGGAGCCTATTACTAAGACTTTACTTTTTTATTATCAAGGGAAATTATTATATCAAAATTAATAGTTTCCACATTTTCTCCACCAATTGCACGTAGTAAATAATTAAATGATTCTTCTTCAGTAAATACGAGATAATTTTCATCTAATTCATTAAATCCTTCATGAAATATTTTTCTCATTAAGGATAAATCCATAGATAACTCTGTTAAAATATTCACCATGTGTAAAATACCTTCTTCTGTTATTGCAGATTGATGTTGTGTATGTGAGAAATCTGTATTTATATTAATAATAAATCTCTTAAATAATGTATGTACTAACTTATCCTTGTTATCATTTATTTCATAGAAATATGATTCTAAATCATATGTTGATAAAAATCTAGTGGTATTTTTCTCAGCTTTAAATAATTCACGTTTAAAAAGTAAGTATTCTATAAAAATCTCATTTAGAGATCCATGCCTTTTTGAGAAGAAATTCTCAAATTCAACAATATCATCTATTAAAGAATCTCTTATATAAAAATCATATAAGAGTACATGTTTATTTTCATCCAGTAATTTTTTACCCTTTTTTGTTATGGATATATTCTCCAAGATATTATTATCCTCTATATTTGAAATATTTCTAATTTTTTTGAAGATATTAAAAAATGAACTTACTTTAACTAAATTACTATTTAATAATTCAGATATTATATTTTCTAAATTTTTTATTTTATAAAAAGTAAATAGATATTCTGATACCTTAACATTCCCATATTTCTGAATCTGATTTAGTATTAATATTTTAAAATAGTAATTATTTACTTCTTGTTTTTCTATTTTTTCTTCATATAGTAATTCAAGTTCTCTTTTTTCAATATGAAAATTGTACATGTTATTAACAGTAGTTATTTCAACAGTATTATCTTCATTAAACTTTAAAATATCTCCAGGTTTTATATATTTAGAATTAATTCCAGATAATAATTCAAATAGAGAAATTCTAGGAACATGTTCTCTCCCACAGTTACTACAGAATTTATCTATGGGTAACATAGAATATCCACAGTTACTGCACATTATTTTATTATCTGTCTGATTTTTTAGAAAAATTAACATATCTACATCATAAGTGAATGTATGTCCATTTCTTGATTTGAATTTAGATAATCTATTTAAAATCATATTTAATCTAGTTTCTACTTCATTTGAGTTTAATTTACCTGAAAGTATTTCATCAGTGAGTTTTAATTTAACTATATAACCATTACTCTCAGAAATATTGAATGAATCTAACATTTGCTTATACTGGCAAGATAATTCTGTTTTTCCAGTTATGTTATTAAAAATATTTAAAGCTTTTTCAATATCAGACATCATATGATTTTATTCCACCTTAGTATTATTTTTATTTTTTTAAAGTTATTAAATTTATAGTAATTTTTTTTTAAAAAGAGAAGATTTATAGTATTTATTAGAAAAAAGAATAAAAGAAAAAAAATTTCTTAATTGGACAATACTGGAACCAATTCTGGTTTTGCTTTATATAATGCTTTCATAACTATTACAGTTACTACTCCTTCAAGAACTCCTACAATTGCTTCAACTGGCACTATTGTAAATAATCCATATTGTATTGGATATACATTACATATTGCAAGTTCCATACTTACAATTAATCCAAGTAGTGTTATTGTTCCAAATCCAGAAATAAATAATGCTACATCTTTATTGAATCTAGATAATAATGTGTATAATCCATATGCTATTAATGGTGCAAGTATTGCTAGATTTAATAGATTTACTCCAAGAGTACTTATTCCACCTTCACCAAGGAATGCTTGTATTATTGTTACAAACATGTATACTATCATTGATGTTCTAAGATCATATAATGCTATGATTGTAATTAAGGAAATATGAACACATGCTGTTACAGGTAATGGTAATTCAATATATTGTACTATAACTGTTGCTACTATAAATAAAGCTATTAAGGGTATGTTTTTTTCATTAGATAATATATCTTTTGATTTATAGAATATGACTATTAGTAAACATATTGTGATTATAGTAAATATTATTAATGGTGTAACTGATATAATACCATCAGGTATATGCATACTCCCAACCTCCTATTATTAATTTAATGACTATCTCTTTTAGATAATTCTTAATTATTATTTTAATATATTATACTATATAAAGTTATTATAGCCCTATAGGGGTATAGGTATTAGTTTAAAGTAAAATAAACTAAAAATTAAGAGATTTTAAATGAAAATATGCTCATATGATAATGTAATATAAAAAAAAGAAAAAGTAATATTTTGAATTTTAAGAGAAATGTTTGTAAAAAAAAATTTTGAGAATGAAGATATACTTATTTCACAAAAAACCTAAAAAAATAGTATCTAAAAAAATTAAAATATGTGTTTTTTTTTTAACATGAAATTCTATTTTACTAGAAACAACAATTAATTATATTTATTCAAATTCATTAAGTACTTTCTCTAAATTTCTTGGAATATTAATGTGTTGTGGACAATAATCTATACAGTTATTACATTTAATACATTCACTTGGACTTATATTCTTTGAGATGTAATTTCTATAATACATACCTATTGAATGTTTTTGTTTTAGAAGTTTCTGAGTATTGTATAATTCAAAGAATTTAGGAATATTTATATTTATAGAACATGCATCTATACAGTAATTACAGTATGTACAGTCAATAGTTTTATCACATACAATTCTATTTCTCACATTATTTAGTATTTCATATTCCATCTTTGTTAATGGTTTGAAATTATCTATTATCTTTGTATTTTCTTTTATTTGTTCAAATTTATTCATTCCACTTAGAATTATCATAATATTATCTAATGAGAGAATAAAACGAAATGCTCCTTCTACTGGAGACATGCCTTGGAATAATTTTCTACTTTTATTTGGAATATCGACTAAAGCACCTCCTTTTAATGGTTCCATAACAATGATTGATTTTTTATACTTACATGCTACTTCATAACATTTCATGGATTGTATTGTGTTATTAGTCCAGTCAATATAATTAATTTGTAGTTGTACAAATTCTATTTCTGGATGGTTTTTAAGGATATTTTCTAGAAATTCTGGACTATCATGACATGATATGCCTATATGTTTTATTTTTCCTTCCTTTTTCTTATCTTTAATAAATTTAAATGAGTCAATCTTCGTATATTTTTCCTCATGTTTTGTGGATATGTTATGAAGCATATAATAATCAAAGTAATCCACACCACAACGTTCTAATTGTTTATCAAAAATTTCATACATATGTTGTGTAGATTTTAAATCAAAAATAGGTAATTTATCTGCTATTAAAAAGGATTCTCTAGGATATCTTTCAACTACTGCTTTTTTAAATGCAATTTCACTATTTCCATCAAAATATGTGTATGCTGTGTCAAAATAATTAAAACCATTTTCCATAAAATAGTCAACCATTTTATTGAATTGTTCTTGATTAATACTTGATTTATTATTCTTATCAAGAAGTGGTAGTCTCATTAATCCAAATCCTAATTTTTTCATATGAATCTCCCATTTAATTTTTTTTTGGTTAAGGTTAATTATTCTAAATTATTTAGTAGATATTCTCTTTTTAGTTTTAAGAAGTTTATTTCCTTATTAAAATTTTTTTCTTCACGATGTTTTAGTTCTGAAAGATTTTTCATCAGAATATTTATCTTTTTTTCACAATCTATAATGGCTGCATCACGTTGTTTTTCTAATTTTTCTATCTTAGTATTTATTTCATCTATAGTATCTTCAATCGATTGTGTTTTATTTAGTTTTAGTTCATTATCCATTGCTTTATCTAGTATATCTTGTAGATTTAATCCTTTTGCTTTTATTAAATCCATTTTTTCTTTATTAACTTTTACACATGTACATTTATTAAATTTTGTCATATTATTAAAAACCAAATTTCTTTTGTAATATATAGATATATCTTTTTTATATTTTATATAAATCCTATTTGAGAAAATAAAAATAGTATTTATACATAAGTACAAATATTTTTAAATATTTCAATTGAAAACTTTAAATAGTTTATAAATTATAATTAAAAATAGTCATTGTTTAAAAAAATGACAAATATATTATAAAATTTATATGTGAAAAGCAATGAATATGAAAAAGAACATCATATTAACAACAATTATAATTATATTAATAATATCAATAAACACAACATATGCCCAAACACAAGAAAATATCACAGACACACCTACTACAAACAAAATAACAACAAATACTCAATCAAACACAAATAACTTAGAACATGAATCAAAAATACAAGAAAATAATGAACTTAAAACAGAAATAAAGAAATTGAAAAAAACTCTGAAAAATAATTCATCAGACAACACAACAATAAAAAATGTTTCATCATACAAAGAATTAATTAACCATATAAATCAAGCAAAAATATCTCAAACAAAGGAATACATCATTAATATGCATCCTGGAGATTATAACATTACAACACCAATACTCTGGGGAGAAATAGAAGGAAATACAAAAATACTACAAATAAATGGACAAAACAATACAATCAATGGAAATAATCTGAAAAATTTCATAAAAACAAATATAAACACGACTTTAATCTTAAATAACATAACAATCACAAACACAACAGACAACTATGGAAGTATAATACATAACAGTGGAAATCTAACAATAAATAATTCCATATTATCTAATTCAAAATCAACATCAAACACCACTGGAGGTGTAATATTCAACACAGGAAACATAAATATCCAAAATACACATATCACAAATAATACAGCCATATTAGGTATATTATACAACCATAAAAATAACGATACTAGTGAAATAACAATTAGAAACACATACTTCACAAACAACAAAGCAACAATAGGTGGTAGTATATATAATATAAACACCACAAAACTAGAGATAATAGACTCAAATTTTATAAACAATACAGCATATGACTCAATAATATACATTCAAACAGAACATGAAAGCTTAATAAACAACACTTTATTATCAAACAACACAGTCTATGAAAATCTAATTACAAGTAAAGCTACACTTACAATAAATAATACAAAAATATACAACAATACTCAAAAAAACATGTTAAATACAGACAACACCATTCTATCATATAGCACTATAGAAAAAAACATAATAAACACAATAAGTACAAATAAAAATAATCTACAACTACTACATAACCTAATATCCCATAATAACATGGAAACTATCATTGAAAACTACCAACAACTCATCTTACATAATAATACAATAACATATAATAACATTACAAAAAAAGGAATCTACAATAATGGAAGTACATATATAATAGAAAATATTTTTAAAAACAATATAATATATGATAAAGCACTTATATTATCATCTAATATAAATACAACAGTAAAATACTCAACATTCTATAATAACAAAGTATTAGATCTATTTATTGGATTTGAAAATAGATTTATAGAAGTTAATAATAACAAATACATCAAAAATAATCTACGAAATACAACACTAAATATAACTTCAATAAAAAATCCTAAAAATCCAATGAACATAACAATAGATGGAAAAATCATTTTAAATCCAATATACAATACAACAGTTACAAGAGGAAATATTGATATAATCTATAAAAACATGACAATTAAAACATTAGATATTATTAATGGTAGTTTTAATACAGATGTTATTCTAAATAAAACCAAAAATAACACTCTACTATTCTATTACAATGGATTTGATGATTATAGTCCCACAAATACAACATACAATATAACAATAGAAATACCAGTGTATGAAATAATACTAGACACACCAAAAAACTACACATATAAAGATACAATTCAATACAGAATAAAAATTAAAAATATAGGCTATGAAACAGGGTATGATCTTATAGTAAACAACATACTACCATATAATTTAAGACTCATTAATTCAAGTAGTGACTATAATATAATAAATAATACATGGCACATACCTAAATTAAAATCAATGGAAAATACAAGTATTATAATAAATTCCATTAGTACAAACAAAGAAGACATTAATATCACCATAAACATATATAACTTTCTAAATAATGAAAATACAACTACAACCAAGATAATTAAATATTTAGAACCGAAATATATCGTAGATATTCCAGAATATACTAATGTGCTTCTTGGAAATATTATGGAATATGAAATAAACATAACAAATATTGGAAAAATAACAGGTAATAATATAACTATTTCATATATACTAGAAAATAACAATGAAATTATAAATAAAAGAATATGGACTATAAATCATCTAAATCCAGGTGAAATGAAAAAAATAAGCTATATCATAATTATTAAAAATCATGGTACATATAATGGAATTGTCAATATAACAGACTCATATAATACAACAACCCATAAAACCTTCAACTACTCTGTCTATAGGGCATATATTAGTCTAAAGAAGATATTATCATATCCAGGAAATATAATCAATATTACAGCAAACATATATAATCTAAATTTAGAGTTAAATGCAACCATTATTTTCAAAATAAATAAAGTATCAATTAGAAATCATGAAATTAAAATAGAAAATAATAGTATTACTCTTCTAAATTATAAAATTAAAGATACTTTTCAAAGAAGAAATTATGATATTGAAATTAAATATCATCAAAAAACATCCAATATTTATCTATACAACACCACCATATTAACATTAAATAAATACAAAGTTAAAAGTTACATAGCTCCAATAACAGTAAAATCTGGAAAATATATTAATATAACAGTAAAATTATTTGATGAAAATAATAATAAAGTATATGGTGGAAGAGCCATATTAAAGATAAATAATAAAACAATAAGATATAAGAATGGGAATATTATCTTTTTAAATGTAAATAATTCAACAGTAACCCTAAATAACTACCAAATACCACATACTTTTAAAAAGAAAAAATATACTCTTGATTTAGTATATAGTGGAAGTAGCAGATATTATTCTAATAGAAATAGTACAGTTTTAACACTAATAAAACAGAAACTCTATGTTAGTATAAAAACAAGAACTTCAAAAAATATTATTCTAAAAGGAGAAAAAACAAATAAACCCACTTATACTGGAAATATAATTTTGAAAATAAATAATAAAATTATAAGTAACAATATATCCCCAACTAAAATCAATACTACATTTATATTACCTATAATCAATAATAAAAATATTACTGTTTGTTACTCTGGAAATGAAGTATATATTCCATACAAATATACTGTTGACTATAATCAATATGGAAAAAACATAATCTAAAAAAAAATGATATTTTAGAAAAGAATCATATAATTAAAAATAGTATTACAATAAATATGGAACTTTTCCATTCCATATATTTTTTTTAAATAAATATATAAACTTCCCCCCATTAATATAATACTAAGAATATATTTTGGAGGATACATAAATGATTATAGTAAATGCAACAATCAATCCAAAAGAAAACAAAAAAGAAAACATAATCCAAAAAGCTGAAGCTTTAATTAAAGCATCAAGAAATCATGAGGGAAATATAAGTTACAACTTATATGCAGATAGTGAAACTGATACATTATTATTTGTTGAAAAATGGGAAACTAAAGAATCTCTACAAAAACATATGGAAACAGAAGAATTTTTAGCATTTGGACAAGAAACTAAAGATTTAATTGATGGAGAATTAGAAGTAGAGGTTTATTTAGCCCAACTTGTATCTGATAATTCATAAAAAGATAAAATTATTTTTTATCTTCAATTTCTATTTTTCTTTTAAATTCTTTCATTAATTCTGAAATAATATATGAATCATCCAATGGATTATCTACTGCAACTTTAACTAAAACTTCAACACCCTCTTCTGTCATATTTTTTACAAAAATTTTATATTTAGGATCTTTTAATATTAATGTACTTTTCTCTAGTATTTGTGTCATTTGTTCTATTTTTTCATCAAGAATATATTCATTTTTTAAAAAAACAGTGAATGATTCTATATAATATCCATTTCTAGTGTAGTTTACAAAGGGTTTTGTTGAAAATAATATATTTGGAATAATTATTAAACCAGCTTTTGAACGTAGCTGTACAGCTTTTAATCCAATTTTATCTACTTGGCCCTTTTGATTATCAATTTCAATCATATCATCAACTTGGAATTTTTTTTCTATAAATATAATTAAACCTGAAATAACATTTGATAATGTGTCTTTTGCGGCAAGACTCATTGCTACACTTACTAAACCTAAACTTACAAATAATGAATGTAAATTTATGCCCATTACATCAAGACATGCTAGAAATATTATTATAAATACACAGTATCTTATTAATTTTAGTAAAGACAATATTGAAGTTTCCTCAAAAGAATTGGATTTACTTAGTTTTAACACAGTCTTTGTTACTATATTTAATATAATTAATGGAACAACAATTACTAAAATTAACATTATTATTGTATTTATATTATTAAATAAAAAATCCATTTGATCAATTACTAACATAGACATAATCCTTTTAATTAATTAATTAATATATTACTTTTTTATAATTGAAATAAATTTTTATTAAAATTCAAAATAAAAAAAAGAGACTTTTTTTAAAAATTTAAAATAAAATAAAAAACATGAAAAATATATAA